>JAUWXF010000090.1 GCA_030616475.1 Desulfobacterales bacterium | reverse complement strand
TGGCGGGCAGGTCTCGCGTTTGTCGCTCCTGACACCTGACACCTGACACCAAAAAGTAGGAACAAAAGAACTTATCTCTTGGCGCCCGCATCCTTGATAAGTGTAAACCGAGGAATGAAGGATGCCGAAAACGTTTTATTATATCTTTTTGGCTTTCTTTGTCAATAGTCCCGCCCTTTTTCGAGTTTTATTTCAGCATCCGATTTTCGAATATAATGTGGTACCAGCCGGGCAACATCCGCAATCTGACCATCCAGAATCTGTTTCATCCCGATGTAAGCCACCACCGAGGCCCTGACTCTGTTTAGATACGGTGGCGCAAAGTGCGCCAGACTGCCGAGGGTTTCTCTGATCAATTCTCCATACACAATGGCACCATCGCCCACAAAGAGACACAAACGTTGAATCTGCTTCAGCCATTGTCTCGGTTCTGCCGCACAATCTTCGACTACTCTTTTCCATTTCATGTAACTGGCAGATTCATAAAGGGCTGTGTATATTTGTCCTTTACGAGCATCCAATACCGGGCAGATTAGATGGGGAAATGAAGGAAACTGGTAGACCAGGGCCTCCAGTGTGGAGACACCTGTGACGGGTTTCTTGGTCGCAAACCCAAACCCCTTAACAGTGCTGATGCCGATCCGCAGACCTGTAAAACTTCCCGGGCCCGTAATCACGGCAAATCCGTCACATTCGGCAATTGTCAGGCCTGCCATCTCAAGGGTAGCATCAATGGCAGACATTAAGCGTTTTGCATGTGTCTGTGTACTGGTCACCGACACCCCGGCTAACACCGTATCGCCTTCCAAAACCGCCACACTCCCTGTCCGGGTAGATGTATCAACTCCAAGGACTCTCATTACTGGTATTCTGCTTACCTGATGAGCCGTAACTGATCATGGAGGTATTGTTGTTATCTGTGGCCATACAAAATCCGAAATTCGAATATCGAAATTCGAAACAATGACCAAATTCTCAAAATCCAAATAACCGAAACAAAAAAGAATCATATTTTACTGCAATCTTTAGTGTTTTGAACATTAATAAATTCGAGTTTTGAATTTGTTTCGGATTTGCGGCTCACGCCTTGAGAACAGTACGGATTTCGTGCTTCGGATTTATTAATGGCAATGTAAGAAATTGGGAATACACCCATTACTTTGAGCCTTCAGCTTTCAGCTTCTTTGCTTCCTCACGGGCTTTTCTTTCAGGGCAATACTCAAGATCTCGTCCACGTGACTTACCGGCAAGAAGGCAAGTTTGCGCTTGATGTTTGATGGAATTTCGGCCAGATCCTTCTTGTTTTTCTCAGGGATAATGACCTTGCGCACATCGGCCCTGAGCGCTGCCAATGCCTTTTCCTTTAGCCCCCCCACCGGGAGTATGCGCCCACGAAGGGTGATCTCTCCGGTCATGGCCACATCCCTGTTCACCGGTCGCCCACTCAAGGTGGAAGCCAACGCCGTGACCATGGTGACCCCGGCCGAAGGCCCGTCCTTGGGAATCGCCCCTGCGGGAACGTGTATATGAATGTCAATGTCCTGGTAAAAGTTATCGCTAATTCCAAGGGCCTTTGCGTTAGAGCGGGCATAAGTCAGAGCGGCCTTTGCAGATTCCTGCATCACCTCTCCGAGTTGGCCTGTAAGGATCAAGTCACCCTTTCCTTTCATTGTAGAAGCCTCTACGTACAGTACCTCTCCCCCGGCTTGGGTCCACGCCAGTCCTGTGGCAACTCCAACCTCATGTGATTCCTGCTCTAATTCGGGGAGGTATTTTTGCACACCCAGGTACAGGTGAAGATTGGCGCAGGTGATGGTGAACGGCCCCTTCTCGCCTTCAGCCACTTTGCGGGCCACCTTGCGGCATATGGTGCCGATCTCTCGTTCCAGGTTCCTGAGGCCAGCCTCTAAGGTATACTGCGATATGATGCTCCGTAGCGCCTTTAGGCCAATCCTTACATGTTTTGAGGTGATCCCGTTTTCCTTGGTCTGGCGCGGGATTAAGAACTGTTGGGCAATGGCAAGTTTTTCTTCTTCCGTATATCCGGCAAGCTCTATAGTCTCCATCCGATCTTTCAAGGCCGGGTGGATGGGGTCGGCCAGGTTGGCAGTGGTGATAAACATAACCTTTGACAAATCAAAGGGAGTGTTCAGATAGTGGTCACTGAAGCTGACATTTTGTTCTGGATCGAGGACTTCAAGCAGGGCAGCGGATGGGTCCCCGCGGAAATCGGCGCCAATCTTATCCACTTCATCCATCATGAATACAGGGTTGTTCGTACCGCACTGCTTCAAGCCGTAAATGATCCGTCCGGGCATCGCACCGATGTAAGTCCGGCGGTGCCCCCTGATTTCGGCCTCGTCCCTAATACCACCCAAGGAAATGCGAAAGAACTTCCGGTTCATAGCCCTTGCAATTGATCGCCCCAGAGAGGTCTTGCCCACTCCGGGAGGCCCCACAAAACAGAGTATGGGACCCTTCATTTGCTTGTTGAGCTTCCGCACACTCAGGTATTCCAGGATACGATCCTTTACCTTCTGGAGATCATAATGGTCCTCATCCAGGACCTGCTGAGCCTTCTTTATATCCAGGACTTCTTTGGTCGATTTGCTCCAGGGGACCTCAACCAGCCAATCAAGGTAAGTACGCACAATGGAGGCTTCGGCAGCATCGGGGTGCATCTGCTCGAGGCGCTTCAATTGCTTAAAGGCCTCTTTTTTAGCCCCCTTTGACATCTTGGCCTTCTTGATCTTCTTGGTATATTCTGAAATCTCCTGGACCTTTTCGTCAAAATCTCCCAATTCTTTGTGGATGGCCCGCATCTGCTCCCTGAGAAAATACTCTCGCTGGGTCTTCGAGATCTCTTCCCTGGCATCTGACTGGATCTTGGCCTGTATGGAAGAGACTTCCAATTCCTTGCTCAGGAGTTCATTGACTTGATGAAGCTTCTGAATTGGATCATTCATCTCCAGAAGACTTTGGGCTTGTTCTACCTTCAACTTGAGGTTTGAGGCTACCAAATCTGCCAATCGCCCCGGCTCATCAATTCCGCTCAAAATGGCGCTCACATCACCGGTCAGCTCGCCTCGCAAGTCAAGAATCTTCTCGGTCTGTTCACAGGCATTGCGCATGAGTGCTTCGGCCTCAACGCTTGTCTTCTCTACTTCCTGTTCGGGAATCTGTTCGATTCTGACCTGGTAGAAAGGCTTTGTTTCTGTATAATCTATTATCCGAGCCTTGCCTAAGCCCTGGACCAAGGCCTTGACCCGGCCGTCTGGAAGCTTGAACATCCGCATAATCATGGCCACTGTACCCACCTCGTAAATCTGCTTGGGTTCGGGGTTTTCAACCGTAGCGTCGCTTTGGGTGGACAGAAGAAGGAGGCGATCTTTGGCCATAGCTGCATCCACGGCGCGAATCGACTTGTCTCTACCGACAAACAGGGGGAGGACCATATACGTAAACACAACCACGTCGCGCACGGGAAGGAGGGGGAGTACATCCGGGATCTCTATGGGTTCACCATCTTCTTGTATGATGTCAGTGGAATCCACTCTATGTGTTTGTGCCATGCAGGTTCCTCCGTTTCCGTTTAGCCCCTAACCCGGACAAGCCGGAAGCAATAGTATAAATGTATCACGAAAGCACGAAAATACGAAGACACGAAAGCTAATATTATTTCGTGCTTTCAATCTTTCGTGTATTGCGTCGTTCGCCTTGAGAAGAGGCGTGATTATCTTTTAAATTTTCTGCCGGAAAAACACGAACCTCACAACTAACGGACTAAATTGAAAGGTATATTATAAGACATCATATCTTAATGACAACAAAAATCTTGATTTTTTGACCTATTCCCTATACTTATCCCTTAAATATTTGTGATATTTCGCTTTTGGCACCTAACCCATCGTATTAGAAGGACCTTGGCGTGTGGTCGCTCGTTCTTAAGATCTGGATCTTTTTGTTCGGCATGGCAGTGGGCAGTTTTCTGAATGTCTGTATTTACCGTCTTCCCCGGTCGATTTCTCTGATACGCCCACGATCTATGTGTCCAAGCTGCCAGGCCAAGATCGCCTTTTATGATAACGTCCCTGTGGCAAGCTATCTTTGGCTTCGAGGGCGATGTCGGCATTGCGGAACCGCAATCTCCTTGAGATATCCTCTCGTTGAGCTTGTATCGGGCCTGTTTGCAGTTGCGATCTTTGCACGCTATGGCCTCTCTTGGGAAGGCTTTTTTCTGTACGGAGTGGTCGCGGCCTTACTGGTGATCACCTTCATTGACATTGATCATCAAATAATCCCCGATGTGATTACTTACCCTGGTATCGGGGTCGGATTTCTCACGTCGTTCGTCCTTGGTCACATCACGTATAAAGAGTCCTTGTTTGGGATCATCTTAGGCGGAGGTATTCTATTTTTAGTTGCATCGGGTTACTATTTGCTGACCAAAAGGGAAGGGATGGGTGGTGGTGATATCAAGTTACTTGCCATGATTGGCGCGTTCTTGGGCTGGAAAGGCGTCATATTTACGGTTTTTGTTGGATCAGTTATTGGAACCGCGGTGGGCACGGCTTTGGCCCTCCGCACACAAAGGGGGCGAAGGCTGCCGATCCCTTTCGGTCCCTTTCTTAGCCTGGGTGCGCTACTTTTTCTGTTTTTCGGGCCGCAAATCATTGGCTGGTACTTACGGATTCTAGGATAACCCAGAATTTTTTCTGAAAGACTATAGACGATTACCGCCGCAACATCGACAATAGATTGTCGATATGGCATAAGTTTTTGTATATATCAATAAAATCCGAATATCGAAATCCGTACTGTTTTCAAGGCGTGAGCCGCAAATACGAAACAATATCGAATGACAAAAATTCAAAATTTAAAACAGAGGTATTGACGTGATAGAATACTAAATTCCTAAATTCCTAAATTCCTAAATTCATGAATCTCTGACGTTTAGAACATTTGGACATTTGATATTCGGCCTGCCCTGGCGCGACATCGTTGGAACAGGCTGTTTCGCCTGTAGGCCAGGTCTGGGCCAGGGATTTGTTTCGGGTTTCGACCTGCCCGCCATTGCCAGAGACCTGCCCGCCAATGCCGAACAGCGCGGACCTAACAAGGGCAGCTCCAGTAGGCGATGGCAGGCGGGTCGAGTGGTACCAAGGGACCTATAATTTCAACGCGTTGTAAAAATGCCAAAACGTACATTTAGCCCGGGTCTTCGGACCGAAATTTTGCTGAGCCTAACCGTTCTCTTGGTAGCTGCCATGGCCTTGACCAGCTTTGTTATCTTGAAGATCACGGAGCAGGATTTACTTCGATACAAGAGAGCTGATGGCATGGCAGTCGCTCAAAGGATACGAGCGGCCGTTGAGGACAGTAAGAAGCAGGCCGGTGCAGCTTTTCTTAAACCGTTAAAGGAACGCCTTCGCGAAGGGGTTTCCTGGATGGGCCATTCAGGACTGTATGATGAGATCGTTGTGGTTGGAAGGGATGGCTCGGTATGGGTTGGTGAGGAGCATCCAAAGTGGTCAAACGAGCCTGGCGACAGTCAAATTGCCACCGTCCTCAGGACGGGAAAGCCCAGCGCAAGGCTAAACAGGGAACGCGCTCTACTTGACATAACAGCTCCCATTTTTACCGATGGGCAATGCATTGCGGTCGTCAGAGTGCCTGTTCGCATTGATGCGGTGACCCAGGGGTTGAGGAGGTCCCGTCTTCTCATCTGGTTTTATATAGGCCTGAACGTGCTGGTGCTTGTTGTTTTTGGAAACTTTCTCCTGTCCAGGATCGTGATCCGGCCCATCAAGCGCCTGGTCAAGATAGCCGATCATTTCGAAGAGACCGATCTCTTTTCCATCATGACCAGGAGCAAGCGGAACGAGATTGCGCACCTCACCATGGCCCTTAATCGGATGATAAAGAGGCTTGCGGAAAGCAAGGAGCGCCTGGAGGCCCATATTAGTTCTCTGGAAGCGGCTAACGTGGAGCTCAAGCAGGCCAGGGAGGAAGTGTTGCGCTCAGAAAAGCTCTCTTCTTTGGGCCGGATTGCCGCAGGTGTGGCCCACGAAGTCGGCAATCCGATGGCTGCTATCCTGGGTTATACGAATCTGTTGGCGGATCACGTTGCAGACAACCCGGAAGCCATCGATTATCTCAGGCGGATCGAGAAGGATGTGACGAGAATCAATACCATCGTCCGCGAGCTCCTTGATTTCTCAAGGCCCTCGCCATCTGAGCCGGCCCCCGTGGATATAAATGCCCTGATTATGGAAAGCACATCTTTTCTTGCTCGTCAAAGCCTGATGGCGTCTGTTAAGATTGACACGCAACTTGAGCAAGGTGTTGGGATGGTGTGGGCGGATGCCAACCAATTAAAACAGGTTCTGATCAATCTAATGCTTAACGCCCGTGACGCCATGGAAGAAGGAGGCTCCCTGACCATTGCCAGCAGACGAATCTTTCCTATGACAAAGGGGACAGGTTCAGACCAGCCCCCAACAGAGTTCATTGAAATTTCTGTTTCTGATACGGGCAAGGGGATTGCCGTCTCTGAACTCAACAAGATCTTTGATCCGTTCTATACAACAAAACCTCCGGGCAAGGGCACCGGCTTGGGGCTTGCCATCAGTATGCGCATTATTGAAACATTTAGTGGCAGCATCCACGTGGAAAGCGTTGAAGGTAAGGGTAGCACCTTTACAGTTGAACTTCCCATATGGGAGCCTATACCTTGAACGGTTATAAGTTGCGCCTTTTGGCCATGATCGAAGTTAGGGGTTTCGCCCCAATTGGAGTATTGTTGATTGTTGATTGTCGATTCTTGATTTGTTTTGTTCAATCATCAATCATCAATCCTAAAGCTCTTTCAAGAAACGCCATTTATGGCCGTGCGGAGTATAACCATGATACCGAACGTAGTGACCATTGACCTTGGCGCGCTCAGGCACAATCTCTTTGAGATCAAGCGATTGGCCGGCCCTAACACCCGGATTCTTGCCGTTGTCAAATCAGATGCCTACGGCCATGGCATGATACCTGTGGCCAAAACCCTGGAGTCGGCGGGCATTGACTATCTCGGGGTATTCGAGCTGGAAGAGGGTCTGGAGCTCAGAAAAGCTGGCTGCGAGGTTCCGATCCTGATCATGATGGGAATTACATCAGATGAGGTTTCAGCCGTTGTTGAACACGGGCTCACGCCTGCACTCTTTCAACTGGACATTGCGGGAAAACTTTCCCGAATATCGGCTGAGCAGGGCAAGGTGACACCGGTCCATGTCAAGGTAGACACCGGTATGACCCGGCTGGGGGTTTTCTCCGGAGACCTGCCGAACTTTTTGAAACAGCTCTTGCCCCTAAAGGGGATTCAAGTCGAAGGGATATTTTCCCACCTTGCTGTGGCCGATCGGCCGGATGACCCTTTCACCGACCAGCAGATAAGGAGATTTCAAGAGGCTGTGGAAGAGTGCAGGCGGCTCGGCGTCTTCCGGGGGATTGTTCATGTTGCAAACAGTGGGGCGCTTTTGGGAAACAAGGGCCTTGATCTTGGTGTGGCACGACCCGGCATCCTCCTTTACGGTGCACCTCCTGCCAAAGGATGGGCTGCTGCGGCTTCTTTCAAGCCGGTCATGGGTTTCAAGTCCCGGGTGATTCAGATCAGAACAGTCCCCCCTGGCACTTCGGTCAGCTACGGCCGCACCTATATTACGCAAGAAGAGTGCACCATCGCAACTATCCCTGTCGGCTATGACGACGGATACAGTCGTTTGCTTTCGAATAACGGAGAGGTGCTGATCCATGGGCGACGCGTACCAGTGGTGGGTCGTGTCTGCATGAACCTGACCATGGTAGATGTCACCGGGGTCGAGGGTGTTGCAGTCGGCGACGAAGTAGTTCTCTTGGGGGCCCAGGGTGAAGAGCGGATCACGGCCGAGGAGATTGCAACAAGGATCGGGACGATCAACTATGAAGTATACTGTACCATCGGGAAAAGTAACCGGCGCGTCTATATTGATTCCTGATCTCAAAGGAAAATGTCCTATGACAAAGAAAGTAGGGTTTCTGGGAAAGCTTGGTACAAGAGAACGGGTCAAGACCCCTTCTGTGTTAAAGCGTATCAACGCCGAGGTCCGGGCGCGGGTGGAGCGGGTGAAGATCCTTGTCCTCGATGTTGATGGGGTGCTTACCGACGGCCGGCTTTTCTATCACGATGACGGCACCGAGTCGAAGGCATTCGACGTACGGGACGGCCACGGGACAAAGATGCTGAAGCAGGCAGGTATAGAAACGGTCCTAATTTCCGGCAGAAGTTGCCCCTCGGTGGACAAAAGGGCCTCGGATATAGGAATCACCGAAGTGGTCCAGGGGGTAAGGGACAAGGTACCGATCCTCGAGGAGATCATTTCTCAACGGGGCCTCAAGTTAGACGAAGCGGCCTTTGTGGGCGACGATGTGGTCGATTTGACCGTCATGAATCGGGTGGGCTTTGCTGTTGCAGTGGCCGATGCCTCAGAGTACCTCTTCGACACCGCCCATTACGTGACCCTTGCTCCCGGCGGCAGAGGTGCAGTAAGAGAGGTGGCAGAGCTGATCCTCGGGGTCCAGGGATTGTGGAACAAGGTCGCGAGCCCATACTTTGAGTAAGCCCTAACCCGGATAAACCGGAACCAAAAAGTGCCTAAAGTTTGAAGTGCCTAAAGTGCCTAAAGTTAAGGACTGCGCTTTCAGCGCGCTGTATTTTAAAAAATGACATAACACCTCAACTTTAGGCACTTTAGATCACTTTAGGCACTTCGCACTTTTGCTTAATGGAATTATTTTTCTGCCAGAAAAAACACGAATTTTACAACTAACGGACTAAAGATCCCCAATCCCTCACGCATAAGTTTCGGAAAAACAGGCGCCTTTCCCGAGTTCTTCCTCGATCCTCAGTAGTTGGTTATACTTGGCAACACGGTCTGTTCGGGAGCCGGAGCCTGTTTTTATCTGCCCGGCGTTCAGGCCGACAGATAGGTCTGCAATAAAGGTGTCTTCGGTCTCGCCTGAACGGTGGGAGATGACTGTTTCATACCCGGCTTCCCTTGCCATTGCCACAGTTTCCAGGGTTTCGGTCAGGGTGCCGATCTGGTTCAGCTTGATCAGGATGGCGTTGGCAATGCCACGATTGATCCCCTTTTCAAATATCCTGGGATTGGTGACAAAGATGTCATCCCCCACAATTTGCACTTTGTCTTCCAGGCGTTTGGTCATCATCTCCCATCCGAGCCAGTCCTGTTCGGCCAGACCATCCTCAATGGAAAGGATAGGATAAGCCTGTATGAGTTTCTCATAGTAGTCAATCATGGCCTGAGCATCCATCCCCTTTTTTCCTTCACCCTTCAATACATATTTCCCCTTGCGGTAAAACTCGTTGGCCGCGGCGTCAAGGGCGATGGCAATCTCTTTACCTGGTTTGTAACCGGCTTTTTCAACGGCAGTCATGATCAAACGAATGGCCTCCTCATTAGAGTCGAGGTTTGGCGCAAAACCACCTTCATCCCCCACTGCCACGTTGTGGCCCACAGCCTTTAAGACTCCCTTTAATTGGTGGAAGGTCTCTACCCCCATCCTGATCGCTTCTGCAAAGGTCCCGGCTCCAATGGGAACAACCATGAATTCCTGGATGTCCAGATTGTTGGCAGCATGGGCACCACCGTTGATGATATTCATCAAGGGAACAGGAAGGACCTTGGCATTTATGCCGCCGATGTAACGATACAGGGGTATCTGAAGGGCCTGTGCAGCGGCCCTCGCCGCAGCCAGAGATACCCCGAGAATGGCATTGGCCCCCAGCCTGGATTTGTTGGGTGTGCCGTCAAGCTCTATGAGACGGTGGTCCAGATTTGCCTGGTCGGACGCATCCATCCCCAAGATCGCAGGGGCGATGGCCTCATTCACATTCGCCACGGCCTTTGACACACCTTTGCCGCCATAACGCTTCTGGCGCTTGTCTCGCAGCTCCAGAGCCTCGCGCTTCCCTGTTGAGGCGCCTGAGGGAACGGATGCCCGCCCCATAGCACCGAAGGCAACCATAATGTCTACCTCCACGGTTGGATTGCCCCGTGAATCCAGGATCTCCCTTGCCGTCACATCAATGATTTCAGTCATGACATCCCCCATCTGCTCGGGTGCATTCGTAATTTCTTACATTTCATGGGTTCCTCAAATTAGTGAGCTTTTATCAAAAGTTGGCACTTTAGGGTCTTTTACTATTCAATAATCGCTTTTGCAATTCTTTTCGTCTTCTACCATTATCCCCACATCAAAGACCCGTAGGGTGGCATTTTACATGCCACCGCGGCGGGCGGATATAAAATCCGCCCCTACCTAGGTCTTAGAGAAAGCTCGCTGGAAAGGAGGGGTTTCACGGCCCCCACTGGGTGCTTGACTATAATCTGAAAAGTGGTTAATAGGCTCCCTATGAAGCAAGAACTTGCCCTTCTAATCCGGCAGGCCGTGCAATCTGCTTTTGAGGCTGGGACCCTTCAACGGGAAGACCTCCCGCGAATGGACCTGGAGATTCCCAGGATTGCGGCCCATGGCGACTTCAGCACCAATGTTGCCATGACGATGGCGGCATCTCAAAAAAGGGCGCCGCAGGAAATTGCAAGGATCATCATTGATCATATTGAGGACCCCGATCATTTGATCTCAAAGAGTGAGGTGGCAGGACCCGGATTCATCAACTTCCTCATTGCCCAGGACAAATGGCACGAGGTTCTTAGAGCCGTGCATGAGGAGGATACAGCCTACGGCACCTCACAGGTGGGCCTTGGAAAAAGGATACAGATCGAATTTGTTAGCGCCAATCCCACCGGCCCTCTCCACGTGGGCCACGGGCGATGTGCTGTGGTCGGTGACACCCTGGCAGCCATATTGAAGGCAGCGGGTTATGAGGTCGAGAAGGAGTACTATGTGAACGATTCCGGGCGTCAGATTCGCACCCTTGGTGAATCCGTATTTGTTCGCTATCAGCAGCTCCTTGGAAAAACCCTCGATTTGTCGGCAGAGGACTATCAGGGAAATTACATCAAGGACCTGGCCCGCATACTCCTTGATCAAGAAGGGGAACGTTTGCTGGACATGCCCGAGGAGGAGGCCGTCACACTTTGTGCCAGATTTGCGGCCATGAAAATCCTTGCAGGGATTCGGGAAGACCTGGTGGCCTTTGGTGTCTCCTTTGGCCACTGGTTCACTGAGCAGTCCCTCTATGACTCAGGCGCTGTCGAGGCCGTGATTCAAGATCTCAAGAGCCGGGATATCATCTATGAACATGACGGGGCCCTGTGGTTTCGGACCAAGGACTTTGGTGATGAAAAGGACCGGGTCGTAGTTCGGGCCAATGGTTTAACTACATACTTTGCCTCAGACATTGCCTATCATAAAGACAAATTTGAGCGAAACTTCGACCAAGTCATTGATATCTGGGGAGCAGATCACCATGGCTACGTTTCTCGGGTTTCAGCTTCGATCCGGGCCTTTGGATACGACAAAGACCGGTTTCAGGCCCTTCTCGTTCAATTGGTCAACCTCCTTCGAGACGGCAAACCTGTGACCATGTCAACACGGGCCGGCGAATTCGTTACCCTGAGAGAGGTCATAGACGAGGTGGGGCGTGATGCGGCACGCTTCTTATTCTTGTTGCGCCATTATGAGAGTCCGCTTGACTTTGATCTGGAGCTGGCCAAAAAGCAGTCCAATGATAATCCAGTCTACTATGTGCAATACGTCCATGCAAGAATTTCCAATATTCTCAAGAAGGCCGAAGAACGGGGTTACAAAGACATTGACTGGCACGACGACTTCTCCGGGATATTGACTCTCCCTGAGGAGATTCAGTTAATAAAGCTCATGGCCCGTTACCCAGATGTGGTGGCCATGAGCGCCCGTTTGATGGAGCCTCATCGTATTCCGTTCTACATGAAGGAATTGGCAGCAGCCTTTCATGCCTACTATCATGATCGCAACAAGCACAAGGTGGTAAGTGATGATGCCAAGCTTTCGGCAGCAAGACTATACCTGGTTTCTGCTGTCCGAATTATCATGAGCAATGGGCTGGCCCTGATGGGCGTGTCGGCACCGGAAAGGATGTAGGCGCTTAGTGCCGCAACATCGACAAAAGATTGTCTATGTGACGTAAGGTTTTGTATTCATATGCAATTAAAATTCGAATATCGAAATCCGAAATCCCTGGCCCAGACCGGGTTTTTCTCGTAGGGGCGGCTTTACGCCGCCCGTCATTCGGGCGGGATAAACCCGCCCCTACGATCTGTCGCGCCAGGGCGGGCCGAAACAATATCGAATGACAAAAATTCGAAATTCAAAACAAAGAAATTGAGAAATTGAAGGATTGACGCGTTGGCATACTAACTAAATACCTGAATTCCTGAATCTGTAATGTTTAGAACATTTGGACATTTGATATTCGGATTT
>JAUWXF010000187.1 GCA_030616475.1 Desulfobacterales bacterium | reverse complement strand
AGGTGGGCTGGGGGGGAAATTGTATAGATGTTTCTTCTGTATCGAGTAAAGAAGGATGTTCGGATTTGATGGCGGTCGGTTTTTCAGCTATGCTTAGCACCATTCGATTTTCCCTGGTTGAGTTTTTTGCCTGACCTGGAAGGCATGGCGATTTCGAAACCAGGGGCCAGCCAGGTCGGTTCGGGGACTGGTGTACCAACCCGGCTGGCAGACCTGCCTTCACAGTTTAAGGCAGCTGAGTCGCACTCCTGCGTTGCTCAGCTACTCTGATTATCGGCTACAGGTAGGGAGCTGCAAGAGAAAAATGCAATATGTAGTGTTATTTTTCCCGATAGGGGCTGGAATCGGCTGCTATGGCTCAAAAGGGGGCACTCCTGAGGGGGTTGAAAGGGCATATTTATTAAATTTATGTAGATGACTACCCGAATGCTACGGTATTGGACGGTGAATGCTTCACTGCGAAGACTGGGTTTCGCTGTCCAGGGTGCCCAGCTGGGCACGCCATTATCCGGCCGTGGTGAGACTGGACGCCTGGCTGATTCGTTTCAGACAGAACCGCAAGCCGGGTGACACGCTGGAGCTATACGGGGCTCAGAGCGTGGCAACAGGCTTGCTTTGTCGCGTCCAGTCCGGCCAAAGGCCGGATGCCCGCCCGACTGGGAACCGCGAACATTGAAAACTATGCGACGTAGTCGCAGTCCATGCTCGAGCCCTCGCGGTTCTCAAGCAAAAATGACGGGGGTGGGTCGGGGACGCAGAGTCATTTTTGCGAGTTGGGCGGGCGTAAAAAGACCGGGCACGTCGTTTGCCCGTCCATAAGTCTCTGGCAAAAAAGTGCGAAGTGCAACAAGCCTTTTTTGCCATTTTTGTCGTTGTCGTTAGATTCTGGTTTTCGTTGGTCACAAAGAATTTTTGACGGTTTTTCAATAAATTCGGTAAGAAAACCAGTGACCATCGAATATGACTTTGGCATATTTGAGAAACAATGTCTCATTGATCTTTTCGTTTCTAAAAAAGTCACGAGTGATGTCACCAATGTCTTTTGGACATTTTTTTTTTTTGGTGTGGGACCTAGACAATGTCGACTGAACTGGTCCTAACCATAAGACATACCAATAAAAAAACTGCGCGCAGATTTTTGCGACTTTTGTCAAAAATCTGTGATAGCAAATGTCCAAGTTGAGTGACATCGCTCGCGGGAAGCTCAAGGAGGGCAACGGAGGCAAGCGAGGAACGAGCGAAGGGGCCCCAAAGAAAGAAAAAAAAACAACAACAAAACCAACGTATGCTTCTACTGCTCTGTATGCGTATTATTTTTCGTAATCTCGTGCACGGTGTGTGTATTCTCTTTCGTCATCACGTGCACGGTGTGTGTATTCTCTTTTGTCATCACGTGCACGGTGTGTGTATTCTCTTTCGTAATCTCGTGTATGGTGCTGCTTTATCGCTGCTACTATACCATGATGTCACCCTGTCGTATTCTGATTTACCGTTTCTTCGTTCAGCTTCTGTCTGCTACTCTATCGGGTTTTTCCGGTGGAAATCAGCTCGATTTTCCGCCAGGGGGTGTCGGACGAATCGGACGGACACTGTTTTCAGGGCAGAAAGGGTGTCACGGATACACGTAGAGTTGTACCCAAGGGTAGCTTGGTACCTAAAACCTTTTACGACGGCTTATACGGAGGGCGATGTCTCGGTGGTAAGTCACCGTAGTAAATCCCGGCTGGTTTCGCCGGTGGTTCTGGTTTCGGTTTAGACTTCGATGTGGTTGTTTCTTGCGGCTTCTTTCTCATTGTCGTCTCCAAACATTTCAATCAGGATTCGAATTACCCTGATTGCAAATGCGAGCCATTGAAAAAAGTTATTGTCGATTTTCATGACGGTTCCTCGATTTCGATAAAGTGGTTGGTGACATGACCGTGGACTTCAACGTCTGGACGATCGGCCAGGCGGGTTTTGACCAGCTCGTAGATGGTTTCACCTTCGTCACGGTCTGCCACTTCTTTGCGAAGTGTGATTACTAACTTCATGTCACTGTATCCTTAAAGCTTCATGATGAAGCACAGAGATTCATAGCTGGGAAGATGCAGCTGAACGTCAGTTGTACCAGTTCCTGCCATGGATCCGGTTTCACCCAGGTAGCCAGCACCAATTTGGACGTCGGCACCAGCGACCAGCTGGTGGACATGTCCATCGCCGGTGTAGCTGTGTATGTGGGACGTGGCCCCGTCTCTCGTACCTGGGGGCCTGGCAACACTGGCACCACGGACGAACCGGTCACGCAGGTCAGGTGTACCCATAGTGCCGTCACATTCGTGCCAGCCGGACGGTATGGTAGCAACACTACCATACCACAGCATTATCATTCCTGGCATCATGTTTTTAATCCTGTATGGTGGGTCAACTGCCATGTCCCTATAGTTTCATAATGTAGCAAAGTGAGTAGTATTGTGGACGATTGTCACTCGAGCCGGTGGTTCCAGAAGCAGTGGCGTTGCCAGTGTCGGTTCCGTTAAGACACAAATTGCCCCCAGCTCCAGGGCAGGCGTTGGTATTTGGGACGGAGTGATTATGGTCGATACTGGTAAAGGCGTGTGTTTGACCGTCAGCTCCACCTGAGTCACCGGGGGCGTAGGTATCACCGGCACCTGGGACAAACTTGTTGCGCAGATCAGGCGTACCATTATTGCCGTCACAGAGGGCGTAACCAACAGGGATATCAACGATAGCCCCAGACCAGATTATAATTCCACCACTAATCACGTCTCAGTTACCTACGGCCAGAACTCAGTCGCCCGGGTCCTGGCCTACGGGTCGGCCTCAATAACTCTCGGAGTCAGCTGCCACAGAACAGAGATACGGCCATCGATCATACGAACCCTTGCCTGGATCCATACCTTCTGGCCCAGAGCAAACGGAAAAACGGCAGCGTAGGTACCTGTGCCAGCTGCACCCTCTGTCGCGTCGATGACGTCCATGTATCGCCATGGGCCAGCGAAGAAATTTCGCGTAGCGAGCTGTGGATGTCCCTGATACAACATGATATGCTCTTTGTCACCGATGTCCACTCCCCAACCGTTAACGTCACAAGTGAGAGTGAACGTCTGAGCAGCAATGGTTTCCTCGCTAACGACGAGCTGGTTGTCTTTGTTTGGCAGACTCAGTTCGGCGGGGGCGTTGGTGAGAATAGCAGCTGGGTTTATCGTTCGGAACGCTATATTGCATCGCATGAAGTGATTGTACCCTGTGAGGTAGATGGTTGCACCTAGGCGGTTCTGCATTGCGATCGCAGCTGCGTAAACTTCCCATGCAGCCCTTTGAGCGACCGTTAGGATACCATGCCAGTATTCGGCGAAGAAGCTGAGGATGGCTTTTAGGTTTTCCTGCCTTATGCTGTGTGGGTTGACGGGTTTGGTTCGGGGACGGATGTAGCTCCCGAAACGATTGTGAGCGTGGACATCGCCTCCGATACTGCCAGAGATTTGTTGGATGCCACCTCCGAACCTTACGAGTGCCATAGTGTACCTCCAATCTTAATAAAAAACGCCTGACTGTTTCGGGTACGCCCCGGACACCCAAGCGCTGTGAAGATGAGCCGTGCATAGTTGCACGATAGTATTGTAGCAGATACAGGTGGAGGGGTCAAGAGGAATTTTAAAAAAATGTTAGGCGTTACGAGAAAAACAGGGACCTCGCTGAGCTCAGCGATAGACTCGCGGTCGCCGGCGTTTTCCCATAACGTAGTGTTTGAGGGCTCTGTAGAGGGCCTGCTTGTGGGGCTTGCCGCAGAACCCGTCTCTGCCTACTGGTTTCGAAGCGTAATATACTGTCGAGCACCATCGGCAGTGTTTCTTATCGAGTAGACCAATGTGTTTCATAGCGTTACTCCAATTTGTGATACTCGATGCCGGCTGCCAGGCTATTCAAAGAAGCTGCTGTAACGGCGATTCCATCAGGCGATGAGAACTTTTATGTTCATCGAGTACTCTGGGACACAGAACTTGTACACAGGGAACGTATTATCCTTCATGAAGAACTCGAACAGAATCTGCTTATCGGTCGGTAGTGCGAGGTCGGTAATCAGGTCGACAGCTGCTTTCTTCCAGAAGATTGTTGCAAAGCCGGCGTTGCCGATTATCGTAGGGGTACAGCCGACAAGTGTACTCACAGCAATATCATGCTCATGCGGTGAACCAAACAGACCGCCTGTAAAGTAGAGACGTAAGAGCTGGTCTCGGAGCTCGATTCCCCAGGGTGCTATACTAGAGGCATCGAACAGAATCTTGAAGCCAAAGGCAGGGTCATCGTATTCCCACCAGCAAGAGATCCCATCATTCTGAGTCAGCTTGAACAGGTGACCATTCGGGGCTGGTTTTGGGGTTCCAGGGCAATCCACGATATCCCAAAACATGACGTACACAAACTCCGGTGTCTCAGCTGGGGGGTCCCAGTTGACACACTCGGTACCGGGAATCGGGTCCACGATTGGGTCGATTTTTTCGCCCATCTTAGATGCCAGGCGGAAACAGAGTATTGTCAATAACCATGGATTTAAGAACGCTAATCTTGAGCTCAGCCAAGCGGAGCAAATCATCCTCGAGCTGAGCACGCATGTGTGGCTCGAGGAACTGAGACGAGGCTTTGTGCAGGTAGAACTCTGCGTGACATATCGCGTTAACGTGGGTCATTGTCAGCTCTATCATGGGGGACTCCTTTCAGCGTCACATAAGTAGGCATATAACAATAATGCCCAGAAGGTAGCCCAACAAAAGACTGATCCAAAAAATCATCAGTTTGGTCATGGGGGACTCCTTTCGACTTCGGCGGCGGTATCGAGGTCATGTTGCTCCCAGCTAAATTCAGGGTGGTCGTCTTTGAACTGGTTTTCTGGCCAGTACTCGATGCCTTCTGGTAAAGGTTTGTCAGTTTTCCAGGCATGGAGAATAGCCTGGGCGTTTCGGTTTGTCTTGTGGTCGGCCATTATAGACTGCCAACTACCGACTCCCATCCACATGTGCCTATCTTCAATCGGCTTGGGACGCAGGGACACTGCACGGCCAGTGCCCCATGTCCCACAGATTCGCCGACTGTGCATTGCTTCGACCATTTCAGTGGCGTCCGCAAGCGATAGACCAGCCAGGCTACCAGGACAAGCGGCATATCGGGCAGATTCGGAACTGGCTTTGTCGTAATCGTGGCATGCACGAATATGGACCATTTCGCTACCATACGTTACCTGGATCCAAAGCCGGCGTAGTCGGCTGAGTGGGATATACAGGCCAGTGACAAGGCAGTGAAGATGCGGATGCCAGAGGTGGTCAGTTTTGGATTTTTTGATGTGAAAAAACCAAACGCCGCCCGTAACGGCCTTATCGAAATCTTTTCGGCGGCGTAGCTCTCTGAAGAACTTGTACAGGTGTTCTATCTGGTGAGCCAGGGGGGCGGTCGTATGCTTCAAAGTCAGGGTAATAAACTTCGGATGGTCCGAGCCATCGAGCCAACCGGCAATCTCGTGCGCAATGTAGGCTCTCTTGGCTCGAGCACAGACGGGGCACCATCGCAGCTTACAGCTGCTCGATGCGATTTTGACTTCGCCGGTCTCGTAGTGTCTGACGAACCATGCCGAGGACCGGCAGTATCGTAGGATTTGGTCTCTGTGTCTCGGACAGTGCCTATCAAGTACTTCATAAACCCGCTCGGCTGCTACGAACTCTGGGTGGCAGGAATGTCTTAGGGTTTGTCCGTAGGTGGGCTGGGGGGGAAATTGTATAGATGTTTCTTCTGTATCGAGTAAAGAAGGATGTTCGGATTTGATGGCGGTCGGTTTTTCAGCTATGCTTAGCACCATTCGATTTTCCCTGGTTGAGTTTTT
>JAUWXF010000014.1 GCA_030616475.1 Desulfobacterales bacterium | reverse complement strand
TCTTGACTGATTTTATTATTGCCGGATTTGCCCTCGGGGTTGGTGACGGGCTTATCAGGCTTGATCCTGCAGATTACAGCGCCCTCTTCCCTCGCCTCAAGATCTACTGTTAACCCTACGAATAATAAGGTCTCAGATATTAAATAGTGCCGATCCGGAAATGAATCTAACAACACTGTGCACAGGCGTCAGTTTCAAATTCAGAAATGAGCAATTTTTCGCAAGGTCAAGGAACTCAAGGGATTGCGCGGAGACGTACGTCTGTACGTCGCACAAGCGATCCCGCAGATTGACGCCGAGATTGCGAAAAAGGGCCATTTCTGGATGGAAACTAACTAATAGTTACAGAATGAAAGTTGTGCGCGTTTTGTTACAGCAATATGATGGAAAGGCCTGGAGATCCTGAAAGAGGGCCATTCCTGATCTTTGGAATATCTGGGTTTTTCTTTTTTTACAGCAAGTTAGTGCGAATGATCGTGCGCTTCAGCTTCATGACCTGGATGGACATGGTTGTGGGGCCCGTGGTCTCCATGGTGATCATGGTCGTGCACGTGCTCATCAAAAAGTTTGGACAGATTTTCGACTTTGATGACTACGTCATTGGACATGACTAAGTTATCTGTTATTGGTTGTCGGTTAATAGTTATTCGTTATCAGTTATTCGTTATCAGTTATTCGTTATCAGTTATCAGTTATTGGTTATATCATCCAACCGGGCAGGTAAGAGATCCCCTCGTTGGTTGCGAATCGATTATTATACAGACGGTCATAAATAATTGCGCACACAAGGCATTGCTGCCTCGCGGAGTAGACAGGGGAGAACTGTATAATGCGCAATTATTTATGACCGCGTGTATAGTTACTACAACCTGTTTAAAATCCGGATAGGTTTTGGCAAAAGCCCTGAGACCTGCAGGTTGTCTTAAACGGATGTCTGAAGCAAACTTTGCCTCAAATGCCCATTTCTGCTCACCAGTTAGAACAAAATCAACTTCTGTTTTCGAGATGGTTCTCCAAAAAAAGAGCTGGTCTATCACGCCCAGGTTTTTGTAAAGCTCGCCAAAGATTGCATTTTCAAATAGTGCCCCTTTATCCGGACGGAAGCTTAATTCAGTAAAATTTCTTAAGGCAAAATTTCTCAAGCCTGTATCCAGAAAAAATATCTTTGGCATCTTGGTCAACTCTTTTCGGATATTGGTATGAAACGGGAAGAGGGTAGGGTAAATGCCTTCTTCCTTCCGGTCATGCCATCCTTGAATCTCTTTATGGCTAAAGAAGTAGAACCTGTTACAATTAGCTTAAGAGATGGTTCAAAATCAGCCAGATACTTCAAAAAATGAGAGGGATCGTTCAAATATTGGACCTCATCGATCATTACTACAGATTCCTTCTTGGGATCAGCACCAGCAAAAATGAGATACTCCGTAAAGTACTTAGGATCTCTGTTCAGCGCAGTTAGTTGATCCGTATCTTCCAGGTTAAATAAGAGGAGATTTTTTGCGTCTCCCAATTTTTTCCTCAGACAGCCTAACGGCACAGATTTTTGTCACCTGATGTGGTTGAATGGGAGATAAACCCAAGGTTGATAAATATCATGCGTTGCACTTCGGTGGCTGCGGTCTCCCCCTTTGCTAAGTCGCGGAAAAACTAAGGGTTTCCGCCAAGCCGTTCCAAGAAACACGCCACCCCATGAACGGTTACCTTCTTGCTCGGTGCTATGGCAAAGACTGGATAATGTCCGAATGTTGCCAAGCCTCCTGACTCTCCAAAGGCACAATCTGGTAATCTTCATTAAAACAGATGGCCATCCCTGTTGATCCGGACCGCACTATGGTCCCATTGACCCTCACAATCACACGAGTATGGCCTGTAAGCTTTTTTAGCCTGTCAAGGGGAAGAATCAGATCTACCGTGACCTTTGTACCTTCAGGAAGGGCCTGTGTTGTATGGAAAAAGGCCCCACCTGAGCATACATCACTTGTCAGGAAATCAAGCATGTCCTGTGTCTCAGCCGAACCCACCACTTTAATCTTGGCGGGGACTTCAAAGCAGAATCTTTCTAATTTCCTTCTCTCTTCCATAAACCTAACCCGGCAAGGTGAAGAAGCTCAAAGCCCGCCCTGGCGCGTGCTTCATGTTGGCAGATATCAAGCTACCAAACCAGGTCTGGGCCAGGGCTCAAGGCTGAAAGCTCAAAGCAAGAATTATATCTTAGACTCTTAGCTTCTCTTCCTTTCAGCTTTGGCCCTTCATGGCAGAAAATATTCTGCCAGAAAAAACACGAATTTCACAACATAGGGACTAAAATACCGAGAATGATACTGAATATACGATCCTGTTAACTATGAGTCAATACACCAAAAGTATGGTTTATCTTCGTATTTTTCGACCAGAACCGGCTAGGCAGATGGTACTATAAGTATTGCGTCTAATACTTTCTCATTACTAGAGAAGAATAGACTGCTGCTCCAAAATCCGAACCTGTTAGACGAAATAACGTCTATCAGCCAGAATTGCGATTAGGGGGCAGATTCCTGCTCCTCCAGATAGGCCTGCACCATTGCCACTATCTGTTGGATTTCTCTCGTTTGCGGAAGGTAAGCGGCAATTTTCTCCACATACTGCCGCTCGTGTACCGCGCGAAATGTGGGCCTAAAATTCACATCAAATACCCAACTGATCTGAAGCAGCTTAAAATCATTGAGTGTGGCCATATCCCTTGTATCGGCCATCTTTTTCAGGCTTAGCGCATTCACGATCTTGGGCGAGCAGGCCTCATTGTCAGGCAGGCCCCATACGATGGTTGAATTCGGCTGTTCATCCTGATGCTCATAATAGTCAATAAATATCCGCCAGATATCCAGCTTGTCAGCATCCCGCACAAGACGCGCAAAAAACAGACAGCGTTCATCCTCGTTTTCCGGCAAGGTGCGCAGATTGTGATAGCCAATAGTCTTGGTGATGAGGGACTGATCCATGTCCGAACAGATCGACAGCACCTGGTGCCTGGCCAGTTCCTTTAGGCCGAGTTCGGCATGGTTCTCTGAGATGGTGTCCTTGAAGGTACCATAAGTGGCATACTGTTGAAATCTGCCGACATCGTGAAACAGGGCGATCGTCTCGGCCAATAACATATCCTGGGCCATTAGGTCCAAGGCATGGCCTAGCATGACGATTTCCTTGCAGACTCGTTCGGTATGTTCCTGTTTCAGCCTGATGGTTTGGTTGCGAACCGGATCATCCGTGTAATACGCAGCCACATAGTCGGCAAACCACGCCTTGAAGTAGGCAACATCATTTGAGTTCATTAGTTCCTTAGGCACTTCTTTTTGGTTCCGGCCCGTCCGCCTCACTCCGCCCGTCCGCCATCGGCTACGCCTGAAGCGAATGCCGGGCGGGCTTGTCCGGGTTAGTCCTCACCCGAGAAAGTCAAGAAAAAAGGGCCAGCCAAGACGGCTAACCCTTTGATTTCTTGGTGGGCCGTATAGGAATCGAACCTATAACCTCCTGATTAAGAGTCAGCTGCTCTGCCTGGTTGAGCTAACGGCCCCAACATTTTTTCAAAACACTAGAGTTTGTCTAACAATTTTGGGATGGCCTGTCAATTTTTTTCTGAAACCCCATCTCCCTCTTTAGATGGAACGACCAGGTGCCCTGTCAATTGTCGCTTGGAGCCGCAATCCTGTTCTCTACTGCAACGTAGATACCCACGGGCTGATGTCCGTGGTATTTGAATAAAGGTAATACTTTAGGTCTTTGAAAACACGGTCGCTCCAACGACGATCAGATTTTGAACCGTGTAAAACTCGGGGCTAAGTGAGCATAAAGAAAGAACTGCCGCTACTTGTTAAATTGTACCCGGAAAATTCGATCTTTGTTGAGCATCTAAGTGCGGTCTGTATAGGTCCCCGTTCTTTCTCAACGCTCACTAAGCCCCTCAGACAGTTACCCGGTTCAAAATCTGATCGTCGTTGGACCTCCCCTCAATCCGGTTGTTTCATAAGGCTAAAATGATACGAATAAAGCGATGTTTAGGACAGAATACAACGTGATAATTGCAAAGATATGTGCTGTGTGCTAAGTACTTGATATTGACCTGCACTTTGGAGAGGGTAAAAAAGATTGCTTGGGGAAATTGGAGGATGTTCTAATGGCCGGAAAACCAACCTATGAAGAATTGGAACAACGGGTCAAGGAGTTAGAGAAAGAAGCCGCTGAGCGCAAGCGGGCTGAGGAGGCGTTGCGGGAGAGCGAAAAAAAGTACAGTACTCTGGTCGAAAATTCCCTGACCGGCATATATATCGACCAAGACGAGAAGATAGTATTTGCCAACAACAGATTTGCTGAAATTTACGGATACCCGGGAGAAGAATTGGTAGGTATTCAGACTTGGAGGCTGGTCCATCCTGAGGACAGGCCCTTGACGGACCAAATGAGGACAAAAAGGCTAAGTGGCGAAGACACACCATCGGAATACGAGGCCAGAGGCCTGACGAAGGACGGGGAAACCATTTGGATCAAAAGGAGAAACACTCGTATAGAGTATAAAGGAAGGCCTGCTATATTGGGGAACATCGTGGATATCACAGAAAAAAAGTCGGCAGAGGGAGAACTTCGAAAGATAAACGAGGAGCTTAAGAACTTTGTCCGCGTTGTCTCCCATGACATGAAAACCCCCATCATTTCCATCCAGGGATTTTCTTCTCGGCTCCTCAAGAGCTATAAAAAAAAATTGGGGGAGAACGGCCGGAGGTACCTTGAACAGATTGCGGCCAGTGCCCACCGAATGGAGGTCTTGGTCTCTGACCTCCTGGCATTATCAAGCATCGGGCGGGTAGTTTCTAATTTTGAGCATGTCCCCTGTCTTCAAATAGTAGGAAATGTGACCTCAGCCCTCCAGGACAGACTGAAGAAAAAGGGGATAGAGCTTGTTGTAGCGGACAACCTTCCCACCATCTACTGTGATGGAGAACGGATTTATCAGGTTTTCGAGAATCTGCTTGTAAATGCCATCAAGTTTACAGCGGCTGTTAAGAGCCCTAAAATCGAAATCAGATACGAAGATCGGGGGGGCTTCTACCAATTTTACGTAAGGGATAACGGCATCGGGATTGATCCGAAGCATCACCGGAAAATATTTGAGATGTTCCAGCGGTTAAGAGAAATAAAAGATGAGGAAGGAACAGGTTTAGGGCTCTCGATTGTTGACAGGGTTGTGCATAACCACGGTGGAAAGGTCTGGGTGGATTCTGAAAAGGGAAAGGGGGCGACCTTCCATTTTACCTTGCCTAAGACATCCTAACTCCAAGAGACACCCTCAACACTTACCCTCCTGGTCTCTTCGTCCACCTCGAACCTTACCGGCAAGAACTGTTCAATCACCCACATGTTGGTCACCAAATGTTTTGTTATCCTGCCTGCAATCAGGGAAGACCGGCCTTTGGCTAAGGCCATGTAAAGGACTAACTGGTCGGCTAAGTGGTCGTCAACAGCCGCCCCAGAGGCCACGAATCTAAAAAAATCTGAGCAGGCATCGTCGGCAACCTTTTCAGCGGGCTTGCCTCTTTTGCCCAAAGAGGTAAACCCGGCCACCCCGTTCTCAAACCTCGCCCGGATAAAGACCACAGTGCCAGTACCCGGCGAAGGGCCTTTTAGGAGCTCAATTCGTAATTGTTTACCCCCACCCTGATCTCTAAGACGCTTCAGAACCTGATCTCGCTGCCTCTCCGCAATACTCATGGAAAGATTTGACACAGCCGAAAGCACATAAGCATCTTGCAGCTTACCCTGCCAGGTGAGGTCAACGCCACTGAGTTGCGGGACTGGCGATATGGATGCAATGACCTTTCCACCCCCCTTTGGATACCAGCCCCAACGCTCCATATCCAGCCGTAGTGCTCCCCCCATTTGCTGAAGCGCAGGCACAAATACCTCCTTTAAGTAATGAAAACTCGGGCTCCAGGGCACATGGGTGCCCCCTGTAATGACAACCCGGGACGGCCTTTTGGCAAATAGCAGGACAGGAATCATGGTCTGGAGCACTAAGCTCGTGGAACCTGCCGTTCCCACATCAAGCGAATAGGACCCCGGCACGACTTGCCCGGGCTCGAAGTAAAGGTGCATGGAGCCCGGTTCCGCACCTTCGACCTTCGCTCCAGTTATCAAGGCCATGCCTTTTACCGCCATGAGGTGTTGTGGCCGCAACCCCGGCTTCTTCCGGCCGCTCCGGACATTGTGGATCTCCACAGGCTGCCGGAGTATACCTGCCAGGGCCATGGCCGTCCTCAATATCTGTCCGCCCCCTTCGCCGTGGCTACCGTCTATTTGAAGCGCCATCATTTTTGTACCTTGAACAGGGATAATATATTGCCAAATCCGAAATACGAAGCACGAAATACGAAACAAATACAAATGACCAAAGCACAAAATCCCAAACGGCATAATTCAGAAGATCATACACTTTTATCCGCAAAAAAGCAGATACTACGATACAGTGAATAACGTTTTGAAAATTTGATATTTGAATTGAGCGCAGGCTTCACTTCGTGTCGGATTTGTTTCGGATTTCGACCTGCCCGCCATTGCCAGAGACCTGCCCGCCATTGCCGTGTGTGCCGGCATTACAGTTGTCCGGCGACTGTGGCGCTGGCAGGCGGGTGCCGGCACATAAGCTGAATGCTGTCTCAGGCGTTGGCAGGCGGGTATTCGAATTTCGGACTTATTCATAGCGGTATAACAATCTGGGAATGCACCCTTACAACAACAGGGCCTCAATGGCGGCCCTCAGTTCTCGCTTACCCAGACCTGTCGTGGCCGAGAATAGAATAAGGAAGGAAGGATCTGTGGAAAGTTCCCGGGCAATAGAGTTTCGCTGTTTGTCCTGCTTATTCTTTTTGAGCTTGTCTGCCTTTGTCAGCACCACAAGGGCTGGGATCTTGTAGTGCGTCAGCCACGCAAGCAAATCATGATCCCCCTGGTTTGGCAGCCTCCGGAGGTCCAAGATCACCACGACAGCACGAAGGCTCTCTTGGGTCTTCAGGTATGTTTCCACCATTGGACCCCAGGTCTTGCGCACTGCCATGGGAACCTTGGCATAGCCATATCCAGGCAAATCCACAAAATAGAAGCTGTCGTTGATGAGAAAAAAATTGATGGTCTGGGTACGCCCTGGCGTAGAACCGGTTTTTACCAGGTTTTTCCGGCCCAACAGGGCATTGATGAGAGAAGACTTTCCGACATTTGATCGCCCTGCAAAGGCGATTTCAGGCCGACCGGGTGGAGGATACTGGGAAGGCTTCACAGCGCTGGTGACAAATTCAGCAGACTTGATGTTCATATGAAACAAAATCGCTTCACGATTTTATATAACGCGGCTACGCCGCTGGTTGGCGGTTTGCCCATTTCATATTCTCTTGTATCATTTTAGCCCTATGAAACAAACAGACCGGGACAGGCTTCAACGGCAATCAAATTTTAGTCTGTGTAACTGTCTAAGCGTATTAGTGAGCGTTAAGAAAGAACAGGCAGTTGCCAGATGTTCTTTCAGTTTGAACAAAGCGTCAACCTTGCCGGCTTTATTTAAAAAGGATTAGCTGTTCTTTCTTTACGCTCACTTGGACGCGAGTTTTACACAGGTTAAAATTTGATTGCCGTTGAAGCCGTGATCTTTTCAAAAGGCTAAATTGTTACATTCTCTTATTCCGCACTCCGCACTCCGCATTCCGCATTCGCTTATATTACTTTATTCAACGGATATTCAATGATCCCCTCAGCCCCGTTATTGAGCAGTTCAGGGATAAGATCGCGCACCACAGAGGACGCCACTACTGTTTCCACAGCAAACCAGTTTGACTGATAGAGGGGAGATACGGTCGGGGCATTGAGGCTCGGAAGAATCTCCACAACCTGCCCCAGCCTTTCCCTTGGCACATTCATCTTCAGCCCAACCATCTTCTCAGCCTGTAGGGCCCCTTTCAAAAGGAGTGCGATCTGCTCTATCTTTTCTCGCTTCTCCGGGTTGGCCCAGACCGCATGATTGGCAATCAATTGGGTGTTGGTACGCAGCAGTTCGTGGATGATTTCAAGGCCATGAGCCTTAATGGTGCTGCCCGTTTCAGTCACCTCTACTATAGCGTCGGCCAAACCAGAGACCACCTTGGCCTCAGTAGCCCCCCATGAGAATTCCACCTTGACATCAATACCCCGTTCCGCAAAATACTTTTTTGTAAAATTGACCAATTCGGTTGCGATCTTTTTTCCTGCAAGATCCTCCAGTCTTTTGATATCAGAATCGTAGGGGACTGCCAGGACCCAACGAGCCGGTCGCTGGCTTACCTTTGAATAGATCAGGTCTTCGACAACCCTTACATCGGATTCGTTTTCAGATATCCAGTCCTGTCCTGTAAGACCCGCATCCAGCGTGCCACTTTCGACATAACGCGACATCTCCTGGGCACGGCAGATGACGCACTCAATAGTGTCATCGTTGATATCAGGAAAATAGCTGCGTCCGTTGATATCGATCCTCCACCCGGACCGCTTAAACAGAGCAATTGTGGCATTGTGTAGGCTCCCTTTGGGGATCCCGAGTTTAAGTTTCTCCACCACGTTATTTGTATACCTCCTTGGGATCAAAGATTTTCTTGCCGACCACCCGAACTGAGTCCCCCTCCACCTTCTTAAAAAAACAACTCCGATACCCCGTATGACAGGCGGCCTCGCCCACCTGGTTTACCTTCAAGAGCACGGTATCGTCGTCGCAGTCAATCCAGATCTCCCTGACCCACTGGACATGGCCGGACGTCTTACCCTTGACCCAGAGTTGCTGGCGCGTCCGACTCCAGTACGTGGCCATGCCCTTTTTTAGGGTCTCTCGCCAGGCCTCCTCGTTCATAAAGGCGAGCATCAGGACCTCGCCGGTTTCAAAATCCTGCACGATAGTTGGGATCAAACCACCGTATTTTTCAAAATCTAGGGCAATCATATAGTATTTCGGATTTCGGATTTGCGGCTCACGCCTTGAAAACAGTCCGGATTTCGGATTTGGCCTAAATGGCCTCCGCCTGAGTAGTCGCAAATTAGTAGGAATTTCTCGACGATGTCAAGTTATAAAATCGCTCCGCGATTTTATGTATGGATCTTGCTTGTTGAACCCTTTTTTGTTATGAATAGATCATGGTGCGTTCTCGGAATCGATCTCACGTCAAAGAGATAAAATCTAGACGGGGCAGGAAGGGAACCCTGGGAAGGTTTCTCTATCTTTTGTACGGGACCGTCATGGTCTTGTCTCTCCTAACCGGACTTTTTCTGGGAGGGGTTTATTTCTACTTTACAAGAAATCTTCCCAAGATATCCTCTTTGGGGGATTACCGCCCGCCTATTATCACCACTGTCTACTCGGATGACATGCGCAAGATTGCCGAGTTCTTTGAAGAACGAAGGATCGTGGTTCCCCTTTCTAAGATGCCAAAGATGCTCATCAGTGCCTTTGTTGCGGCCGAAGACGCTCGCTTTTTCAAACACGAAGGAGTTGACCTTTTCAGCATCGCCCGGGCATTTCTAAGAAACATCGAAGCTGGCACTATCATTCAGGGGGGAAGCACTATAACCCAGCAGGTTGCCAAGTCTTTCTTCCTATCATCTGAAAAAAGCTATTCCCGCAAGGTACGAGAGGCGATCCTCGCCTATCGTATAGACAAGGCCTTTTCCAAGGACGAGATTCTCATCCTCTATCTCAACCAGATATATTTAGGACACGGTGCTTACGGTGTTGAGGCTGCCGCTGGAAACTATTTTGGAAAATCAGTGGCCGATCTTAATCTGGCCGAATGCGCAATGCTGGCCGGCTTGCCGCAGGCCCCCAGTCGTTATTCTCCGTTTTTGCATCCCCAAAAGGCGAAGCAGCGCCAGGTCTATGTCTTAAATCGGATGATCAATGAAGGATATATTACAAATGTCCAGGCAACCGAGGCCATCGACACACCGCTTGATATCAAGCCCAGACGCAACTGGTACATCGAGGAGGTCCCTTACTACACTGAATACGCACGGAAGTATGTGGAGGAAACATATGGTCGGGATGTCCTCTACAAGGAGGGCCTCACAATACACACGGCTGTCAACATCGAGACGCAAAAAGCAGGCCAGGCCGCCTTAAACCACGGGCTACAAGCGCTGGATAAAAGGCAGGGGTATCGGGGCCCGCTCAAACACTTAGAACAGGAGCACTTTGAGGCCTTTTCTCAAGAGATCCAAAAAACCCTTGAGAAACACCCGCTGGAACAGGAGAGCATCATCCAGGCGGTGGTGATTGCAGTCAATGATGGTGAGCAAAAGGCCACGGTTCGCATCGGAAGCGAACAAGGAGACCTTTGTCTTGACAACATGAGGTGGGCAAGGAAACCTGACCCGGAGATTGCCTACTACGACGCCAGGGTGGAGAATGTCAGTGATGTTCTGAAGGTAGGCGATGTGATCCTGGTAAGCGTAAAGGGTCAGCAGAAAGAGACCGGGCTGTGGGATTTATCCCTGGAACAGAGACCTGCTGTGGAGGGGGCACTCCTTTGCATGGAGGCCGAAACCGGCTACGTAAAGGCTATGATCGGCGGTCGAGACTTCAAGGTGACGCAGTTTAATCGCTCCATACAATCGAGGCGTCAGCCCGGTTCGGCCTTTAAGCCGATTATTTACGCCGCTGCCCTCGATAAGGGCTACACACCTGGAACCATCGTCATAGATGCCCCAATCGTATTCGAAGATACGGAAAATGAATTCACATGGAAACCCAGGAACTACGAAGAAAAGTTTCACGGTCCCACTCTTTTCCGGGCTGCTCTGGCCCTGTCCAGAAACGTAGTCACTGTCAAGATTCTCAAGGATATCGGCATAGATTATGCGATCGAGTATGCCCAAAAATTAGGTATCCAATCGAAGCTTAGTAGGGACCTTTCCCTGGCACTCGGCTCATCAGGGATCTCACTCCTTGAACTGGTGCGCGCATATGCCATTTTCAACAATCAAGGATATCGGGTAAAGCCGTGCTTTATTACCAAGATACTCGATCGGGATGGGAATATTTTGGAGGAAAATCAGCCTGAAAGCGAGAAAGTTATTGAGAAGAGCACGGCGTATATCATTACCAATCTCCTCCAGGGGGTGGTTCAGCACGGAACCGGCCGTCGAGTCAAGGCTCTTGATCGGCCCGTAGCGGGCAAGACCGGTACAACCAACGACCTGCACGATGCATGGTTCGTAGGATATACCCCGGGCTGCGTCACAGGGACCTGGGTAGGCTTTGATGAAGAGAAACCACTCGGCCTTGACGAAACGGGTTCCAGGGCTGCCAGTCCCATTTGGCTGGAGTTTATGCAGGCAATCCTCAAGGACAAGCCTGTACGTGTCTTCCAGGTGCCGGACGGTGTAGTCTTTGCCAAAATAGATGTGGAAACCGGACTCCTGGCAGTTCCTGAATCAAAGGAGACCCTCTTTGAATGTTTCAAGGAAGGAACGGTTCCCACCGAATACACGAAAAAGCCCGGTTCTATCACTGAACCGAGCCAGTTGTTCAAATCCGATATGTAGGCTGCACGAGAGCATTCCCGGTTTCTTACCCACCTAAGCCATGATCCGCCGCAGGCCAACTTGGATCGAAAAACGGAAAAACCCGAAATCCGAAACCCGAAATCCGAAACAAATACCAATGATCAAAATACAAAATCCGAAACAAAGAAATTTAGGGATTCTGGAATTGAGGAATTGAAGGATTGACGTGTGTTAGAATATTGAATCGCTGAATTCCTGAGTCTGCAACGTTTTGAACATTTGTTATTTGAATTTTGAATTTGTTTCGGCCTGCCCTGGCGCGACATACCTGGATGATTCTACTGTCCATGTAAGTCAGGTCTGGGCCAGGGATTTCGATATTCGATATTCGGATTTCTCATCCATTCATACCGATGTAACAATCCAGCAATGCGCCCAGCACCACCAATGGGTGGGCCGGGGGCACGACTACAGAATCCGCACTCTTCGGTTTTCCACCTCCTCCAGCAAGTCCTTGGACGTATAAAGGACCACGAACTTCTCTTCCAGTTCTTTGACCAGATCCCTGAGCTTCTCTTCCGGTAAAGAGCTGCTGCGTATATAGACATTCAGACGTCCCTCTTCAGCGGTTTCGCGTGTGGACAAAATGCTCACAATGCGCCCTCCGTAAGAGCGGATCACGTCAGCAGCTTCTCGGATCGAACCCGCACGATCCTCGAGGCTGAAAGCAAATTGAATGCCGCCAGTATAGACTCCGGCAATATTGATCAGGACCTTAAAAATGTCGGTTTGTGTGACAATGCCGATCAAGGCACCCTTGTTGTTGATGACCGGAAGCGATGAGATCTTGTTCTCAAGCATCAGAATGGCAGCAAATTCCACGGTCTCATCGGGCCTGACATACGCCAAATTTGTAATCATCAGGTCCTTGATCTTGATGGAAGAAAGGAGATAATTCAACTCATACACATCTAGAGTGGTTGCCTTGGATGGTGCGGCGTCTTTCAGATCCCTGTCACTGACAATGCCCACCAGTTCGCCTTTCTTGTTCACCACAGGCAAGCAGCGGATCTTTTTTTCCTTCATGATGATCGACGCCTTCATCATGGAGACGTCCTCATCTATGGTAATGACGTCAGTCGTCATCCACCCTTGTACTAACATAACACATTACTCTCCTTTAAGATTTTGCTAATATAGACACAATGTCATTAACTTAAGACATTGAGCCGCTTAAAGTCCCCCTTTGAAAAAGGGGGACCCGCCTGCCGACGCCTGAGACAGCATTCAATTTATGTGCCGGCACCCGCCTGCCAGCGCCACGTACTTCGTGCAGCTTACATGCTAGCATCTCTGGCAATGGCGGGCAGGTTTCGGATTTCGATATTCGGATTTTGCCTGAATATGACTTTTCGTTCAGGCACTAACTAGGTATTAGGTAACCTTTCCTTTGTCAAGAACTACACGATTGGTTATCCGTTATCCGTTATTCGATTGAAGATTGTCGATTGTCGATTGTTCCCCCGGAGGCGAATTGATTTGCTCTGTTCAATCATCAATCGTCAATCATCAATCATCATTTCACGGGCGTGATCCAGGGTCTTCTTGGTAGTTTTCACCCCTCCCAGCATACGAGCCAACTCTTTCACGCGGGCCTCTCCATGCAAGGGCGTAATCGTGGTCCGCGTACGCCCTCTGTAAGTCCTTTTGCCAACCTTGAAATGATCCTTCCCAAAACGAGCCATCTGGGGAAGGTGCGTGATGCAGATCACCTGATGAAAACGGGCCAGGGACTGGAGCTTCAGGCCCACGACTTCGGCTATACCACCGCCGATGCCGGCATCTACCTCATCAAAGATGAGGGTCTCCACGGACTCCTTTGTCGCCAGGATCGCCTTCAACGCGAGGATAATCCTGGAGAGCTCACCGCCTGACGCGATCTGGACAAGTGGCCTCAAATCCTCACCCACATTGGGAGCAACCAGGAAATCAACACGGTCTATACCCGTAGCCTCTATACCGCTGTTGTCCAACAAAAAATGAGGATCTGCACTCTCATCAACCGGGCTGGATTTGAACCTTACCTCAAACCGGGTTCCCGACATCCCCAGCGAGGCCAACTCGTGCTGAACCTTGGCCGACAGTCGTTCCGCAGCTTTTCTCCTCTTCTCGGATAGCTCACGGCACAGCTTGCAGAGCTTCTCATACGACTGATCAAGCTTTTCCTCCACCTCGGCTATTTGTTCCGGCAGGAACGATATATGTTTTAGTTCCTCTTCAGCCTCCTTGCCGTGGTCCAGGACCGATTCAAGGGAGCCCCCATACTTTCGCTTTAGTCTCTGAAGCAGATCGAGCCGGAGTTCTACAGCTTCCAATCGGTCGCTATCAAAGATAACGTTCTGCAAATAACCCCGCAGCTCATTGGCAATGTCCTCCAACTCGAAAGAGGCCGACTCCACCCTGTTTGCCACAGCACCCAGGGCCTGATCAATCCGACCGAGTGCTTGAAGCTCTCTTCCAACCTCGGTCAGATGTTCAAGGACTGCCCCCTGTTCCCCGTAGAGGCGGTCCACACACCTGCCGACAGTCTCATACAGACGCTCGGCATGCTTCAGGCGTTGACGTTCTTGTTCAAGGGCCTCGTCTTCCCGGGGGACTATTTGGCTCTGGTCGATCTCGCGACACTGAAATTCAAGAAGTTCACGGCGCTCGGATTGTTCCGTTAGTTGACGCTTCAGGGTGGCTCGTCTCCTGATCAGTGGAAGCATCTCTTGATAAGACATGGAGACCTTGCCACGAAGTTCGGACAACCCCCCGAACTGGTCAAGAACTAGAAGGTGGTGCTCCGGTTTTAGTAGACTCTGGTGGGCATGCTGACCAGAGATGCTGGCGAGGTGCTCGTTGATCGCAAAAAGCATCTGCACAGTGGCCAGCCGACCATTGATGTAGATCTTATGGCGGCCGTTCCTCTGAATGATGCGACGGACCAACAGGCCTTCTGACAGATCGAACCCCTGTGCCCGGGCAGCCCTTGCTGCCGGACTTTCAGGCGGCACCTCAAACAGGGCTTCAAGCTCGGCCGTCTCTTCAGAGGTACGGATCAGTTCGGGCGAGGCACGGCTTCCCAGGATCAGGTTCACGGCATTTATGATTATCGATTTTCCGGCGCCCGTCTCTCCGGTCAACACGGTGAGCCCTTTGTTAAAGCTAATAGAAAGGTCGTCAATGATAGCAAAATTTTTTATGGACAGTTCACGAAGCATCCGCTTGTGGATTGACGATTGTGGATTGTCGATTGACGATTGTTTTCTATCATCGTAATAGTTCAGCACCCATTGCTTTTTCTGTCATTTCGACCAAAGGGCCCGCCCTGCCCGCCCTGGCGCGACAGCTTTAGCATTGATGTCCGTCCCCATCATCCCGGCCCGCCCTGGCGCGACATGCTTAAATTAACTGCCTGGCCCGATAATCCCGGTCTGGGCCAGGGTCTGGGCCAGGGGCACGACAGGAGTCCGGGAACATTCCGGCAAGTCAAGCCCGGTCTGGGCCAGGGAGAAATCTTGCGCTTCCAGCAGGTTGCACAACAAAGATTTCTCGCTTCGCTCGAAATGACAATACGGGCCGAACTATTACCAATCTTCAATCATCAATCGTCAATCATCAATCGTCAATCATCAATCCCAATGATCGTTTCAAAAATCGCATTCAGCGCCTGCACAGATCTGGCACTATCCGGCAGTTCCACGGTGGGGCGCCCCTCCGCATCATAGCGGGAAATCAACTCGTCTTCTTGCACACACCCGGCCAAATTCAATCCGGCTGCATCCACGGCATCTTTGATCTCAGGCGGCAACTCCCCGTTGACTCGGTTTATGATCACATAGTCTTTCTTGACATTTAGCTTGAGCTCACGGGCAAGATCACGAATCCGCCTGGCCGCCAGTATCCCCCGCTGGGTTGGGTCAGATACAATCAGCAAGATATCAGCGCGACGGGCTAACAGGCGACTGATATGCTCCATGCCTGCCTCATTATCCATGACCACAACGCGGTAGTTTTCGCAAAGGATCTCCATGTACCGAGAAAGGAGAGTGTTGGCATGACAATAGCAGCCCGGGCCTTCAGGACGGCCCATAACGATCAGATCATACCCATGGCTCTCCACCAACGACTGTTGAACCTTGTATTCCATGTAGAGGTCCCTGGTCATCCCTGTGGGCACGCCATCCTTAAGCCCTTCCCTGGCCTCACCGAGCGTGGTCTCCACCCTGAGTCCAAGTACCTCATTTAAATTCGCATTGGCATCCGCATCCACGGCCAGGATCGGCACCATCCCTTTCTTTAGAAGAAAGCGTATCAGAAGACATGCAATCGTGGTCTTGCCGGTGCCGCCTTTGCCGGCCATGGCAATGGTCATACTCATGAAACGTTCCTCTGGTATATCATTACCTATTACCACTATGAAAGAAACAGGCTGAAACGACGGTTAAATTTTGATCTGTGTAACTGTCTGAGCGTATTAGTGAGCGTTAAGAAAGAACGGTCAGTTGCAGCCGCCTTTTCAGTGCTGAACAAAGTGTCGACCATCGGCCTTATTCAAAAGGAAACAGCTGTTCTTTCTTTACGCTCACTTGGACGCGAGTTTTACACAGATCAAAATTTGATCGCCGTTGAATCCGTCATCTCCTCAAAAGGCTAAACCCTTACCCTCTCGCTCCGGATCATTTGAGAGTTCGCCTCAAGGTATTTGCTCACATCAGGGAAAAGGCGGGCGTCTGTATGGGGAAGAAAAAGGGCCCCCATATACTTGTCCATGAAGGACTGGTTGTCGCTCAGTTCAATATTGGTCATCATTTTAGCAATCCGTTCCACCTCATGCAACATTCCGGTGGAAAGGCACACCAATCGCGACCCCAACAAGGACCCGTTTCCCAGGAAATGAAACTTTTCAACATGGATATCCGGAAAGAGGCCAATCAGTTTCCCTTTTTCAAGGTTGATGTATCGGCCAAAGGCGCCCGCGATGATTACCCTGTCCAGGTCATCGAACGAGAGATTTAGGGTCTCAAGAAGCGTAAGGCATCCGGCAAAAAGCGCCCCTTTGGCACGAATCAGGTTTTCAATATCGACCTCGGTGATGACGATATCATGCCCGGTGGCAGAGTCTTCTGCCCATGCCAACACATATTCATAGCCGAACCGTCCTTGCCGTAAGCGGTCAGAAGACAGGCTGCGATCAAATTTGCCGTTGCGGTCGATTACACATGCACAAAGCAGCTCAGCAAGGATGCTAATCAGGCCGGACCCGCAAATACCCAGTGGTGTTTTCCTTCCCACTGTAATCACCATAGGTTCCAGCGTCACCGGATTGATGTGGAATCCTTCGATGGCCCCCAGGTCGGCGCGCATGCCGTGTTTGATGCCACCCCCCTCAAAGGCAGGACCCATGGAACAGGCGGCACACGCAAGCCAATCACGGTTCCCCAAAACGATCTCACCGTTGGTGCCAATGTCCAAATAGAGCGTCAGTTCCTCTTTTTGAAACACGCCAGAGCCGAGTATGCCGGAGACAATGTCTCCTCCAACATAACTTGCCACCGAAGGAAAACTGTAAACCTGCACACAGTCAGGCAGGTCGATGCCGATGTCTGCTGCCAATACAACCGGCATAAAATTGGCCATCGGCACATAAGGTGCCTCCCTGATATAACGTGTCTCCATACCAAGAAGAAGGTGCGTCATGGTGGTGTTGCCGGCAGCAGCAATGCATGAGATGCTCTTCCTTGAGCTGTCGGTGTCTTCCAGAAGCTCATTAATAACCTGGTTCACGGAAGATACAACAAGAGACTGCAGCTTTTTTTGCCCTTCAGGTTTTTGCGCATATACGATGCGGGTGATGACATCGTCGCCGTATTCAACCTGCCTGTTGTATTCGGTCCGTTCCGCCATGACCCTTCCAGTTTTAAGATCAATAAGCTGGGCACATATGGTTGTTGTTCCAATATCCAAACCGATGGCCAAATTCTGGTCAGATGTATCCCCGCCTTCCACGCGGACCAGGTTCAAAATGGAATTCTTGTCTTTTTGGGACAAAAGCGCACTCGATGCCGGCGCAGCCATCAGGGTGGCCGTGACAAACCAATCACTTGTCCTCAAAATTTCTGGTATGATCTTCAGGCATCGTATGTCCGCAGAAACGTCATCGATATGATGCTGCTGTCTCAGCGCCGCGGAAAAGCGCGACAGGTCGCTCACGTTGTCCTGTAACGTAGGCGCAGTGAGTCGAATGGGCACCTTGACAGCCATAGGGGCAAACTGCCACCCTTCTGCCAAAGGTATTGTCTCTAGGGCAGGAATCTTGCGCTCCGCCTTGCCCATGTCGAGTTTCTGGGCCACAAGGCCTTTTGCCCCTCTCGACTCAACGGGAATCTGCACGGTGCAGTCTGAAAGCACGAAAGTTCTGCATGCTTGCCGCCATCCCTCCTCGTATTCTTCCTGACTTATCTTTTCGGTCTTTTCGCTATCAAACTCCCCTGCCTCAATCGTCACGCGGCACTTGCCGCAAACGCCCTGGCCGCCGCACGAGGCATTGATGTGAACGTCAGCCGCAAGGGCCGCCTCCAACAGATTAGTCCCCTTGTCAACGCGGATAGCCGTCTTGTCAGGCTCAAATGTGAGGGTATGTTTTGTCATTTGTCATTTGTCACTGGTCATTTGTTATTCTTCAGGTAGGGGCGGGGTTTATCCCCGCCCGAAACGTATATGCGAGGGCACAATGCGATAGGTGTAGAGCACTCTCCCGTGGATGGACCCCGTAAAGAGGGAGCGCGTGTCCGGAATCTGTCGACCTTTCGGGCGGGGATAAACCCCGCCCCTACGTTGTGGTTTAGTGAACTAAAGTGCCTAAAGTGAAGTAACTGCCATGACCCAGCAAAACGCGGGATTATAATAACCAACAATAACATAGCTTGGCCTGAAACGCTATGCGCTATGCTCTGTGCGCTGTGCATTTTGACACAAAAAAGGCCGCTCGGATCACATTCCCCGGCGACCTGTCCAAATCAGGTAAAGGTAACGCTTCGGTTTGCGGAAACGCTATTTCTCAGCCTCTTCAGTAGACTCCTCTTCTGCCTCAGCCAGTGCCGCCTTCTGAACAAGGGCCTCATATTCCCGGTCAACTCTCTCCTGGATCTCCTTGATTGTCTTCTTGTCCAGATGACGGAAGCGTCCCTGGAGCTTTAAGTATTCCTCCACAGGTTTTGGCTTCTTGATCTTCTTGGTTAAGATATACTGCCCGTCCACGACTTCATACAATGGAAAGACGTTGGTCTGAACCGCAAGGCGGCTGATCTCAACAGCTCGCTCCGGGGCAAGACGCCAGCCTGTGGGGCAGGGAGAATATATGTGCAGGTAGGCAGGGCCCTTGATCATGGCGGCCTTCTTGGCCTTGTTCATCAGATCCAGATAATAAGCCGGTGAGGCTGTTGCCACATAGGGGATCGCGTGGGCTGCTGCGATGGCCGGCACGTTCTTTTTCCAGGTGTACTGTCCGATGCTCAACTTTCCCGGCGGGGATGTGGTGGTCATGGCACCATAAGGGGTGGCGCTTGACCTCTGTACTCCCGTATTCATATAAGCCTCGTTGTCCAGACAGATATAGACAAAATCGTGCCCCCGCTCCAGGGCACCAGACAGAGCCTGGATTCCGATGTCGGCCGTGCCGCCATCGCCCGCCATGGCAACGATAGTGGTCCGTTGCTTCTGTAGCCTCCCCTTTCGCATCAAGGCCTTGCGGCCCGCCTCAATGCCGGAAGCCACGGCTGCTGCATTCTCAAAGGCCACGTGAATCCACGGCACCTGCCAGGCGGTCTGGGGATACGAAGATGTAATAATCTCCATGCATCCGGTGGCGCTTGCCACGATTATATTCTTTCCCATGGCCTTGAGTGCCATGCGAAGGGCAAGCACCTCGCCGCACCCTTGGCAGGCGCGGTGGCCCTGGGCCAGGGCTTCCACCCTTGGTAGAGATTTGCGAGTAAACTTCTTAAAGTCTCTTGGCGCAGCGTCCATCATCTTTCCCTCACTCCAATTAGTTCATACATGGGGCCTTTCCCCTTTTTGGCATAGCGAATCGTCTTCTTGACCATCTGTTCAAACATTTCCACCGTTATATCCCGCCCCCCAAGGCCTGAGATAAACCCAAAGACCTGTGGCTGCTCAGGCGCGCCGTATAGGGCAGACTTGACTTTCGAGCAAACAGGACCACCCTGTGCCCCAAACGAAATAGCCCTATCCACAACAGCCAGTGCTTTTATCCCCTTAACAGCCCGTCTGAATTCTTGAACGGGAAACGGCCGCCAGAGACGAAATCGCATCAGGCCCACTTCGATCCCTTTTTCGCGCATCCTGTCCACAGCAGTCATGGCGGTCTCTGTGACAGAGCCCATGGTCATCAGAACCACCTCGGCACCTTGGGTCCGGTATGTCTCAATCGGTTTGTAGGAGCGTCCGTAAAGTTTTGCAAACTCCTTCCATGCCTTTACAATGACCTTCTTGGAACCATTAAGGACCGATTCGGCCTGATATCTGGCCTCGGTATATATTTCCGGCACTCCGACCGGTCCCATGGTTATAGGCTCTTTGGGGTCAAGAACCATCTGCGGGTTGTACGGTTTAAGATATTCACTCACCTCCGAGGCGCTTAACAACTCAATCGGCTCAATCACGTGGCTGAGCGTAAACCCATCCATGTTGACTATCACGGGAAGCAAAACCTCAGGGTCCTCGGCCACTCTGAAGGCCTGGATGATCAGGTCAAAGACCTCCTGGCCATTTTCAGCAAAGGTCTGGATCCAGCCGCAGTCTCGCTCGGCCATTATGTCACTGTGATCGTTCCATATGCTGATGGGACCGGACAGGGCACGGTTGGCCACGACCATCACAATCGGGGTGCGCAGGGAAGGAGCAATAAAGACTATCTCATGCATAAGGGCAAGGCCCGGCGCGCTGGTTGCCGTAAAGGTGCGCGCCCCTGCTGCCGCTGCCCCGATACATGCACTCATGGCAGAATGTTCGGATTCCACTGACATAAACTCAGCATCCAATTCGCCGTCTGCCACCAGTTCAGAGAGATGCTCTACGATGTGCGTTTGAGGTGTCACAGGGTAAGCCGCTATTACGTCCACATCTGCAGCACAGGCCGCCTCGCTGGCAGCCAATGAGACCTCGATTCCCACCCTCTTTGGCATAATTACTCTCCTTCCATAACCATGGTAATGGCATCCTTTGGGCATTCATGAGCGCAGATGCCGCACCCCTTGCAGTAGTCCCCGTCCCATTTGAAATAGCCACTCCTGACCGGAGAATAGACTATGTCCGGGCAGTAGATCCAGCAAAGACCGCACTTGATGCACTTGTCGCGGTCCGTGACGGGTCTCTGGCTGCGCCAGTCGCCGGTTCTAAGCTTCCTTGAACTGCCGGGTTCTGTGATGGCACACCCGATTTCCAAGTTCCTCCATCCTATTATTGCGTCTACCTTTGCCAATGTCTTCACCCCTTTGTCTTCGCTCACTGGTTGAGTCGTTGAGTTGTCGATTGGTTGAGTCGTTACCTTTTACCAAACTCAACCACTCAACTACTCAACCACTCAACTGTTTATATCCACTTATGTCCATTACTCCGCTACTCCAATTGGGGCGAAGCCCCTTAGTTCTCTATTGAGTCTGTTTATAGGCTTGCTGCATGGCGCTGATGTTTTTTTCGGCGATCCGACCGAAGCGATCCTTGAGCGGTGTCTCCATCGATTTGATATCAACAATACCCGTGGCCTTTATAAGAGCGCCCAGCATGGTTGTATTGGTGATGGGGCGACCCAGGTGTTTCATGGCAATGTCCGTTGCATCCACCGGAGCCATCTTTGCCTTGATACCAAAGGCTTTCCGTACCTGTTCTTCATTCTCAGACGTGTTCAAAATGACCATCCCGTTTTTCTTAAGCCCGGCCGTCACATCCACGATCTTCAGGATCGTGGGATCGAGGACCACTACAATATCGGGTCGATAAACCTTCTCGCGGGTTCGGATAGGCACATCCGCGATCCGTACAAAGGCCATCACCGGCGCCCCGCGTCTCTCAGGACCAAAACTGGGAAAGGCCTGGGCATACTTGCCTTCATTTATGGCAGCCACGGCCATCAACTCCGTAGAGGTAACCGCCCCCTGGCCGCCTCGGCCGTGAACTCTGATTTCGATCATGACAAACCCCTTCAGCTGATAGTCTATCAGAAATCTGGAAACTGAATCAATCCCCCCTAACCCCCCTTTTTCAAAGGGAGGAACAACTTAAAGTCCCCCTTTATCAAAGGGGGATTCAGGGGGATTTCATAAGGCTTAACAGTTCAAAACTAAAAGTTTCCAAATTTCTGGTGTATGGACAGGAAACATCTTGCAGCACCTGCATTTAGTGCATTTTCCGTGGGATGTCAAAGAAAAAGGTAACTACTCAGGTTCAAAGTTCCACGGTTCACGGTTCAAGGTTAGAAAGCGATGAAGAAAGTAGCCAACCGTGAACCGTGAACCTGACAACCTGACTAGTTACAGAAAAAGTTCCTAAGTCCCCATGTTGCCGAACAGATCACGCGCTTGTCTACCCAACTCTCCAAGGTGTTCCACCACGTGAATGCCACCCTCTCGCATGGCAGTTATCTTCTCTCCTGCTGTTCCACCACTGCCGGATATGATGGCGCCCGCATGTCCCATGCGCTTCCCCGGCGGGGCAGTAAGGCCGGCAACGAATCCGAGCACGGGTTTGTTGAAATCGTGTTTGATGTACTCGGCAGCCACCTCTTCGTCGGTACCCCCAATCTCTCCAATCAACACAACACCGTGAGTTTCCGGGTCCTCTTCAAACAGCTTCAGGAGGTCGACAAAGGAAGACCCGATGATGGGATCTCCTCCGATCCCGATACAGGTACTCTGCCCCAGCCCATTCTGTGTCAACTGATGCACTACCTCGTAGGTCAGTGTCCCGCTCCTTGATACAACGCCAATACGACCCTCTTTGTGGATTTGTCCGGGCATGATACCGGCCTTGCAACGACCCGGAGAAATTACCCCCGGACAGTTCGGACCTATGAGGCGGCAGTTGCGACGTTTCAAGAACTGAACCACCTTCAACATGTCAAGGATCGGAATCCCCTCGGTAATGCAGATTACCAACCCAATGCCTGCCGCGGTAGACTCCATGATAGCGTCCGCCGCAAAAGGAGACGGCACAAAGATAAGACTGGCGTTTGCACCAGTGCTCTCAACCGCCCCTTGAATGGTGTTAAAGACCGGGATGGAGTCTATGGTCTGTCCTCCCTTGTCAGGAGTCACCCCTGCCACAATGTTGCTGCCGTAAGCCACACACTGCCGGGTATGAAAACTTCCCTCCTTACCCGTTATCCCCTGGACCAGGAGGCGGGTATTCTTGTCGATTAATATGCTCATAAAATCGCTCCGCGATTTTATATAACGCGGCTTCGCCGCTTGAAAAATCGTGAATCGTGTACCGTTATTTGTTATTCGTTATCATTTTAGCCTTATGAAACAACCGGATTGAGGGCAGGTCCAACGACGATCAGATTTTGAACCGGGTAACTGTCTGAGGGGCTTAGTGAGCGTTGAGAAAGAACGGGGACCTATACAGACCGCACTTAGAGGCTCAACAAAAATCGAATTTTTCGGGTACAATTTAGCAAATAGCGGCAGTTCTTTCTTTATGCTCACTTAGCCCCGAGTTTTACACGGTTCAAAATCTGATCGTCGTTGGAACGACCGTGTTTTCAAAGACCTAAAGTATTACGTTATTTGTTATTTGTCACTCGTTACGGGTTGTGTCTTGAATAACCAGAGACAAATGACCGGTGACGAAAGGCATCCGGTTTCAGGCATTGGGCATCAGTCAAATGACCAATGACTAATGACACCGGGGTTCACGATATCCCAATCCCCTTCACCTTTTCTGCTGCATCGGCCATGCTGTGGGCTACAACCAAATCGAGGTCTGAGTCGGCCAGGTACCGCGACCCTCCTCGACATTGGTGCCGTCCAGACGGACCACCACAGGCACCTTGATCGCTACCTTTTTGGCCGCGTCCACCACCCCTTTTGCCAGTACGTCACATCTGAGAATGCCGCCGAATATGTTGATCAAGATCCCACGAACATTTTTGTCCCCAAGGATGATCTCAAGGCCCTTGGTGACCATCTCTGTGGTGGCCCCGCCACCCACATCCAGAAAATTGGCGGGATTGGCCCCAGCCTGCTTGATCAGATCCATTGTGGCCATGGCCAGCCCCGCGCCATTGACCATGATTCCAATATCACCCTCCATGCGGATGTAGTTCACGCGATGCCGTGAGGCCTCAAGCTCCAATGGATCCTGCTCGTCAGTGTCTTTTAGTTCCAACAGATCCTTGTGGCGATACAGGGCATTGTCATCAAACTCTATCTTGGCATCAAGGGCCAGGAGGCGTTTGTCCTCCGTCACGACCAAAGGGTTGATCTCAACCAGCGTGCAATCGTGCGACTCAAACATTTTTTCCGCTATCTCGGCCACGGCCTCAGGCGTGTCTGCCACGCGCACGCCACCCCCTTTGCCGCGGCCGCCAGCATGGATCTGGGCCTTAACGACCCAGCGAGAGCCGCCGATCTTCACAGCGATTTGCTTGGCCTCATCAGCATCCCGGGCCACTGACCCCTGGGGAACAGGAATTCCAAATTTCGAAAAGATCTCCTTTGCCTGGTATTCGTGTATAAGCATTTTTAATCTCTTGAGGTACGTCCTTAGCCACCCAAATCAACCTCGGCCTCTTCTGTTTCAAAAATCCTATGGGGTCCGCTTTGTCTATCATGCCGACTACATTCGCCAACAATCCCCGAATAAGAAAAGGAAACACGCCCTTTTCTTTGTTGTGATCCACATAAACGCCGTAACGTCTATCATCTTCATCCTTGCCCTGAAAACACAACTGGCAAAGTTTCCGCTTATCATCAAACGGCAGTCTTTGCAATAGTTCGTATACAACCTCTCGCTTAGTCTTGCCTTTGATGCCCAGTTTCGTAAGCATTTCTTGACGTTGCCGCTCGATGGTTTTAGGGTGGGGCAGGTTATCCAGGGCCGCTTGCTTATCCCTCAATCGAGTGGCAACCTGTTCGTCCTGTTCCTTTAGAGTCTCAAGTTTCTTCTTAACGGCGTCAATCTTGCCCACGGCGGCATCAGCATACAACTCGATGAGCCTGTCTCGGCGTTTGTCGATCTTAACGGCTTCCTTTTGCAACTCTTTAATGTCCGCCTCAAGTCGTTCTCTGCGGGTGCCACGGTCACCGCTATAAACCGCTTTGACAAACTCTTCCTTGGACGACAGCAACAAGGCAACGCTATCAAGCACGGCTGTATCAAGCCATTCTTGACGCAGTGCCCAATGTGGGCGGTTGTGCCGATAATACTTGACCCCACTTTTTTGCTGCGTCATCGCATCCATTGCCCTACCATCGGCACCAAAAATCATCCCGCCGAGTAAGTATTTTCGTGCTGCTCGAACTCCACTACCGCGCCGATTAGTTTTCAGGGCCTCTTTTACAGCTTTGATCGTATCGTCAGATAGCAATGGCGGGATGTTAAAGGTCTTACCGGCCTGTTCCCACGTAGGTCCACATCGAGTCCGCAGCGTCTTATGTAAGTGTGGAATCTTCAGGCCGACGGCCTCGGCTGCCCTCTTCAGGCTGTACCGTTCATTTACGATAAGGGCCGCCGCGTGTTGAATTTTCTCCACTTCTTCCGGTATTAAGATCCACTCAACATCCCCATCTTTCTTGTCACCATTGACTATCACAGTTCGGCCATACGGACGTTGAAAGAAGTCCCCCTCTTTAGTAAATTGCCAGGGGATGCCTTTTTCAAGCAGGTATCGTTTCCCTCCGGCCAGTTTCTCAACCGTTTGGTCACGGTCAAGCTCGGCAAAAGCGGCCAGCATTGTGCGTACCACCTTACCCATTGATGTGCCGGTGTCGAACTGCTCGTCGATTGATACCAAACTGATACCCATCGACTCAAATTCATGGAACAGGTTCAGGATGTCCCTGGCATTGCGCCCAAACCTGGACATCTTCCTGAAGACCACTTTCTCAAATTTGCCCGCTTTGCCGTCAGCGATCATCTGCAACAGCTCCGGTCGTGCATCAATCTTTGTGCCTGTCTTGGCCTTGTCCTTGTAAACGTTCACCAACTCGTAATCATAACCTACGCAATACTTGCGGATTTTATCTTCTTGATCTTCTAAGCTTGTGCCTTTGACCTGGTCCATGCCAGATACCCTGATGTAACCGGCACATTTTAGCTCCTTCTTTGCCATGAAAAACACCTCCTTCCCAATACTATTTTAATCCCTCACATCTGCCCACTTCCTTGGAAATGGGCAGAATCAGAGATCAAATTGGAACTTCAATCCTTTTTAGGAACTCCTCTATGGATGTAAAACCATTTCGATCTTTGAGGTTATAAATATTGATTATATGTTGCTCGTTCCTCTCGGAGTAGCTCAGCGTCCCGTCCGAGATCCGGCTCAGGATCTCCCCCTTCGACAGGACCCATCCCGACCTGTTCGATACGAGTGCAACAAAATAATAATTTCCGCCTTTTTCAGTTAACGTGTTGAAAAGATCGAAAAACTTCTTTCCAAGGCCCCAAAATGGCTTCGCTTTACGGCTGATCTTGACAATTAAAAACTTGTCTTTATCTAACAGAAAGTAGTTTCTCCTTTTAAACAAACCATGAAACTCTGAAAAATCGAACACGCTCCTTAAATCTGTTGCACCGATCTCCTTTGCAAATTCTAAAACCTCGTCACCCATCTTCATCACCTCCAAAAAGTCATTCTACCAAAGCCCGTTTACGCTTTCTGCCGCCTGTTCAGCCGTCACGTCGGCATAAATCGTTGTGGTGCTGACGTTGCTATGTCCCAATTCTCGTTGAATAAGTCGAAGGTTCTTCGTTCGCTCGTAAAGGTATACCGCATAGCTGTGTCGGCATGAGTGACAGCTATGATGCCCCGCCAGCCCTGCTTCACGTGCCAGACTTTTGAACCGCTTCTGAATGCCATTCAAGCTAAACGGTCGGCCCCGTTTGCTACTTGGAAACAGATAATCGCTTTCATCCATAGCATCTCCGGCCAACTTTTTCCAGGCTACGAACTCAGTTAAATGTTTTCGTAATGATGTCGGTATGTTGACGAAACGAATTTTTGGGCCTCTGCCATTGTGGCCTTTGCCAACAACTCTTAGCATTGGCTCTTTCCGGTTAAGGTTCAGGTCCTTCAACTTAATAAACCTGCACTCAGATGCCCTAACGCCGCAACTCGTTAAAACGTCAATAATCATCCAACTCCTGATAAAGCGTGACCTGCCCCTTGCTAAATCCCTCAAAGCCATGGCTTCAGTGTAAGTTCGCAACTTCAGGATTTCATCTTTAGACATGTACTTTGTTCTGCTTAACATTTGCCTACCTCCCTTCATCTTTTTCGATTTCAATTTCGGCGCAAAGGTCTCCTAAGTCATCCCTGATTTTCTCAAGGTCGCTGGAAAACTTTGAGCCCCCTATGACCAGTAATGCGTCGTCGAGGGCACTTATAGCCTTGCTGACTCTGGCATCAAAGCCTTTCCAATTTTCAATAGCGGGGTCTGTCATTGTGGTCCCACCTCCCATCCCTCGTGACCTCAGATTTTAAGACAAAAAATAGGCGGACCCTTTAAGGCCCGCCTAACTTCTATCACTTCTTATTCAAAGACCCAACCTTGCTGACCCATGATTTCGCCCTTGGTTCCGGCCAACGTTTGGCCTATTGTAAGACCTACTTGCTCAGTGGTCTTCTTGCCGCCTATGGTCAGCTTGCGGCTCCTCTTGTCCTGCTTGAGCCTCTTCGGGCCTTCGGCATCCGGCACTATGGCGACTTTTGAGCCATTGCTGAAGATTTTGACTTGGCCATCAACCAGGTCCGTGCAGTAAAACACCAATCCGTACTTCGTGGCCCGGAGCGTCGGCGTGACGTACTTGCTCCTGAATGCGGTGGCCCTCGGAAACTCGACCTCCGTCCAAGCCTCTTCTCCTCTTTTCCTCTTTACGACTTTTGCTGTCATAGCTACCTCCTTTTAGTGATGTTAGAGTTTAATGTGGATAAAAAATCACCACCTCCCTCACCGCTTTATTTAATCCCTCATTTCCGGCCACTATCCGTTAAGATGATGGCCGGATTATCAAGGATTAAATTCTAAGGAGATACATGTCATGAGCTGATGCTTTCACTTACTTCAGCCATATCATTGTTTCAGTCTCATCCTAGTTGGCTTGACCCATTACCCCAGATGAAACCGAAGAAACGGCGACCATTCAGCTATTAACATCAGCTATTTTTCACAGAGCAATAAAAAAGGGAGCCGAACGACCCGGCGTAGTCCACCTTGCGGTGAAACAAAGGTCAGCTCGACTCCCCTATATTGTAAAAAGCTATGATGCCCTGACCCCTACGCCGTGGTTCAGAACCTATAAAAGAACATGTAAAAACGATATGTTATGTTATAACGTATAATCTGAAATGTAAAGGCCCGCCAGGGTCGTCTGGGCATGGTCAGGGTCGAGTTTCTGGTCCAAAAAAGGGCTAATGCGTTGTATTTACACGCAAAAGGGGCATTTTAGGGCTTTCAAAATCCTTAAAATCCCAATTTCTTGACAAATTTGACACAAAATCTTGCATTTTCTAACGATTCTGGAGGACGGATTTCGCCCGGAATCGGCCCGTTTTGACGTGAAATAGGCTGAATTCAGCGATTACGGCTATGACATGGACAGACACGCCCGGAAGGTCCGGCTATCAGCTTAAAACACGTGCCTGAGCACGTCAAATAGCTTGCTGGTGACATTATCTTTATGAATACATGACATTGTGTATGGGTGAGGGAAATGTCGAAAATGGGGGGATTTTAAAAGGTAGGGTCTTTTTTATCGTGGTTCCTTTTGTAGAACCACGATGGCGTTTTTAAAAACGCAAATTTACGTAATTACAAAATGCTGGATGTGATCTGTCAGTTGCGGTCTGACAATGTATTCGCAATCCGTCTCAACTTATCCAGTGTTTCGGGATTTGCCGCTTCTAATGTCACCGGAATGGTCACTGTCGGCGGGTCGGGCTTCAGGTCGATTGTTGCCGTGTGATATGGACATGGTAAAGGACAACCACACAGCAACTTAGGAAAATCTCTATCTGGTCTTTTGCAATACATGGTCTTTTTGGCCTAAAGAAAAAGAAAGTTGGGCAACCTCAACCGCCGGCCAAGGCTACCCCATAGGAGGAAATTAATGGCGCAACGTGACCAAACATGGGTCAACCGTCCACAATGCGGATGCGCAGTCCGCCTCAACTCCATTGTGCAAAACAGGATTGCCGGAAGTAGGCAGCTCCTATTACCTCGCTGCCTGGATGGCGCAAGGCGACACCATTCTTCTGGTTGCCTGAGTGCGGTGTGTGCCATGTCATAGTGCTAAACTCCTTCGCGTTCCTCCCTGTCTTTCCGACGCTCTTCCTCTAATATTCTTTTTCCCGTCAGCTCCCGGTCTCTGTCAGTGAGCGGCGGAAACGCCTCGGCACGTTCGGCAACGGTGATCGGGTCGTCCGCTTCATGGAGCATTAAAGTCCTGACGGCCTTAGAGTTGTAGTCGGCAAGCAGCTCACGTACTTCGCGGTACCAATATTCTCCATACTGGAGACTTTCATAAAGCTTAGGCTCGTGCGATATGGTGTACTGGGCACGGAGCCGTTGTAAAGTTTCAGGAGATACAATAGGATCAGGGGCAGATATCAAAGCATGTAAATAATCCAGAGCCCGGTCGGTCTGCATGGCGGCTTCGATAACGGCAACTCTTTTGCCGACCTTCTTACCATTACGCTCAACGACCTCCTCAGGGTCAATGCCTCTCAGGACATCCCTGATTTCCCTGTGTTTGGGGTTCTCGGTATCTGTTGGAGCGGTAAAAGCAAAGAACTGGCCTTGAGAATTGCCTAAAACTGACTGAGCTAAAGAAAGCTCAGCCTTCATAACGGATAACATCTCTTTTCTCTGCACTGTCAACTCTTTGCCTTTAAGCTTGGCTATTTCTTTCCTTTTCATTCCTTGAAAGTCGTAGCCGCTCTTGATAGCTTTCAGCTCCAGCTTGCTGAAGTCATGCTCGGAGAAGTCCTGAGCTGAGACCTCGGCAGCACGTTTGACCAGACGGTCGTGCAGCGTGTCAAAGTTCTTCTTAATGCGTTCTAATGTTGGTCCAATGTCTTCTGGCATCGTCCTATCCTCCTTTCAAAATACTATTTTATCGGTTCAATCCGCACCTTTGCCTAACACGGCTCTTGTGCCTTCGCGGAACGAAGCCGTATTGACCAGTCGAAGGCCGTGGACGCCTGATGCCTGACATCGGCACGGCCATGCGGGCAGGCCCGCTGTTGGGTCTGCCGCTGCTTGACTTTACTCTTATGCTGGTTGGCAGCGGTAAATGTCGATATGAACCACCTCCCACAAATGTTTTCACTTTCTCACCTCCTCCCTCTTTAAACGCTTCTTTTTAGCTTTCTCCTGTCTCCTCTTTATCTTTTCATCTCGCCTCATCAACCTCATGAGACTCAATTTTCTCTTAATCTTCTTATGCTTACTCATTCTCATTGTTTATCCAGTGCATGAAATGTAAAAGGTTTCATGGTGCAGTTTATATTAAAAGACCTCAAATGTTATTTGCTTAACAAGCGATATAAACCAGTCAAGGATACATGGTAAGGTAAGCAATACAAATCATTACGAATACCCTAACAACATAACAACTGGTGGCGGAATTATATACGTTGGGAGGCGTCTTTTTGCGGTTTCCGGGCACGGGTTTTCTCACGTCTCCTCTCAGCCTTCTGTCGTCTTTTTTCCACATTCTTTTCCCTCCGCTCACGGTCCCGTTGAATCTTGCGGTGGTCCCAGCGGCTCATTAATCTTCTTCCTCATAGTCAGCGTCATATTCTATTTGCTTTTGCTGATCCCACTGACTGGCTAGAACCTCCCAATCGTCCAAACTACTCGCCGGCTGGGGGAGGAGCAGGACTCCGCTTTCACCAGGGGTCAGGTGGGCGTGGACTCCGATAGTTTCAAGCCTCTCGCTCCATCCTTCTCCCTTGGCGAGAGTCTTCAGCGTGAACATGCTGGCCAACAATCGGTTGTAAGTTAACTTGCCGGACTCTAAAAACTCACGAATGGAGGACTTGGCTAAGGCGATCAGCTTTTCCGATTCTTCCTCCCTCACCTCTTGCAGATATTCGCTTTCTCCAATCATCTGGCTGATCCTGCTCGGGTGCCTATCAAGCAAGCGCGCGGCATGGGAGCCGATCCCTCCCGAGGCTCTCAGTGCTTCTGCCACCCTGCTCTCGCTTAATGGCTTCAGCCTGCGCCTGCCGGGCTTGTTTACTCTTCGATTCTTCTGGACCATCTCAATTTCCCTTTTTTGCATTTAACGACATTAACGGGGTTTTTCGTGCACCCCTCGCCGCTTTGCGGCACTTCTGCGCCTATGCTCCCATTCAGTTCTGCTGCCCTGGTTCCGGCGTCAACAAACCATTCAGCGATATCTCGACATCCTTCCAACCTTCTGGTGTCAGCAAAGAACTAAGTTGCTCGTCAGATAAGTTTAAAAGCCTGCCATCGAGAACCAATACAACGGCTCTCACGAAACTCATGATCAACCGTCGGTCATCCCTGCAAGCGTCCAATATCTTTTCCCTGGAATCGCAGAAATCCATGATGTAATCATACCCAAACTGCAATCCCCACTCTAAAAACTGTGTACCTTCTTCCCTGAGTTTTTCGGATTGCATATCACCATAGTAATGCCCAAAAAGTCGCTTAAACTCCTCTGGATATTTCTGCGCGAAATTTTCCCGTTCCATTTAAACCTTACCTCCTATCCTTATTTCTATTCGCTTCCTTCAAAATCTCGAATTTCCTGGTTAAGCGGGAACCGCACATATGGCATTTATTCTTTTTGCGCCTCCGCAAACCATAATAAACCTGCTTACATCGTTGGCAATAATACTGAGACATATTCTAGATCTACGTGGTTAAAGTTCCTTAGCTAATCTCCCTCCTTTTACCCCGGAGAAATGGAAGCGAAGACGAAAATGCGGAGCTTGCGGAGCATTTTTCGTCCGCCGAGCTCCTTCTCATTTGTTAGTGAAGTATGAACTAACTACAAATGAGAAGAGCGAAGGCGGAAGGCATTAACGTAAACATTCATGTTTACAGTACCGACTTTAGGAGGTACGGTAATGCTACTGTCATGCGCCGAACCTTCACAAACCCTTGCCAGCCTTACATTCTTAAAATGTGGCGTTATTTTTGACCATGTAGTCAGAAATAACGCTCCAAAAAGTCAAAAATAACGGGTTATTTTTGACGAACCCTGAAATTGAGCAGGGCATATTTGTATCTTTTGTCATTCCTAAGAAAGAATTTGACGCCGCCGCCCGGTATCCAGTATCCGTATGTGAATATCGAAGGACCACGTGGCCCATCTTTCCCAATCGCGTTCAGGATTAATATGCCTGCCAATCCCCGGAGATACTTTTTCACGCTGGCGACGCTCAGCCGTAAAACCTGCGCCATGTGTTCGTAGTTCGGGACGAACAGGGCGTGGACGTACTCTGCAATCTCACCTGTGGACTGACCCGACTTGATGACCGTCTCATAGAAGCCGATTTTCCTCTTGGCGCTCAACTCTTGCGCTTTCTGCAACGACAGGCCATGCGAGTCGATGTAGTTGAGGACCTGGATGATAGGTGTACGGTCTAACCTATTCCACAGTCCGATGTCTTTCTTCATCCACTCCATCGGGAACCTTCCAGGCTTCTTCTTTTTCCCCAGTCTGTGCAGTTCGTATCGCAGGCCCTTGGAGTATCGCCTTTCGGCGACATTGGCGCACTTCGCAAGATAATGCAGGATACGGTTAGACGCCCCTTCTCCAAGGTGCAGCCGTATACCTCTTTGAAAAATGTACCGTTTAAGTCGAGCACCGTAATGCAGTTCTCTCTTGAAGAACCATTGCTCCAATTGCCGTCGTGACGGCTTTAGCTTTCCGTTGAGTTTGAATAGCCTGTTGCACTTTTTAAGTCCCACTTTCTTAGTCCCCCTTCTTGATGTGTGAATCGGCAAGACAGGCGAAGAAGAAGGGGGACTAGGCCCAAAGACTCCGCTGTGTCTTGCCTCTCCACGTTAGTTCTTAAAAACTTTCTCATTGCATAAAAAAATCCCAGTGAGAATAATAACCTAAAAGGTTAGATCCCTCCGGGATTTGCCAAATCAGCACCGCTGATTAGCTAAGATAAGAAGCAGTCAAGACTCCGCCCTGACCACTTGACTTTTACAGTACCCCTGGTTAACTACCTTCTATACTATGTGTCACAAAGTCCCGCAATGCTGTGGACATACCAATGCCACGGACGGTGCACAAAAGTTTGTAATTCCTCTTGGCTTCAATCGGCAAGCGGAACGTGATGTTAGTTATCTTTGCCCCATTCGATTGCGACCTATGGTTCTTTACTACAGGATATTTTCTTTTTCTTTTAGACATCGGTGCTCCTGAATAGATATTATTATCATGAAAAGTGTACGTAATTTATAACATATGAAATACTAGTTTGTACAGCGAAATCGACATTTTGTAGTAATTCTTTGTTACCGGATGCACTAGAATGCCCCAAACGCACTTCCGGTCATGTTTAGCTAGCAAAAAGCCATGTTTTCAAAGTGTCGGGGACCGTTTTTTTGTGGTGGAGGCCCTCAGGGGCTGGCTATGGTACGCAAGTGGGATTGATGATATGAAAGGCATATCGAAACATTTTGGGGGTGGTCAGGAGTAAAAAATGATAGCAGTTAGTTATAGTCGAGACATGGGGAATTGGGGCATGCGGCATAACGGCGTGCCCTCTCCGGCGAAATGCTATGTCTTGCCTATCATATTCCTAATAACCAAATCGATTAAACTCTTGTGTCTGATTAACTGTATATGCTTCAAAAGAGGCATATATTTGCGAGAGAAGTTTATCCCTGACAATATGATCTCAGTAAGTGAATCAGTGATATCACTATAATTAAATTCGTCCATATCCCTGCAAGTCAAGATTAACTGTTTTGAATGTTGTAGGAACAAAAAAAGATGTGACTTTATTGGAATCACATGTTGGGCTGCAAACCAAGAGACCAAAGCCGCATCTTCATCTGAAATGAAGAGCTTGTCTTCAACAAGTACTGTCCGCTGAAATTCTAAATCTCTCAGTAACGCTTGATATGTCTCCTTCTTCAGCTTTTTTATTTGGCGAAACTGCGTTTCGACGGATTCTCTAACTCCTTCCTTTCCGGATTTTATGAATTCTTTAAGGTCTTCAATTTCGCCATCTATTTCCTCACGTGCTTTAAGGAAACCCTCTCTTCCTGATTGCCGAAATGCCTTTGAGAGCTTTTCCTCCCATGTATATCCGATCAAATAAAAGCTTTTAAATGCCCCTTTGAGTAGATACCGGTTCCAGTCCAAGAGATATGCTTCAAGTCTTATGGCGATATTCCTTTGGCGGATTGCATGCCGCAACGCCTCACGGAAATACACACCAACTAACGCCCCGAGAACTCCAATGATGATGAGTACTAGTTTCCAGCTATCCATGATAATGCGAACCGCGTAACGCTGGGCATCACTTGGACCAAAAGACGCCAGGCTTTTGGTGTGTGGTGAAGTGATAAGTTAGGGCGACTATTTGACTATATCCAAGATTATTTACATTGAGAGCTTTAATACCTACTTTTCGATTAGACTCTCGAATTTTTCAAAGCTATATTTCACGGTTGGCATCCTTTTCCGAATTTCTGGGTTCAAGAAACCCATTGCCCATGCCACTTCGGCTATTCCAAATGGCGCAGGATGCTCTTTACTAAGAGCAATCCTTGCTCTTTCTGTCTTAGAAAGAATGCTGTTCAACTCGCCAAAAGTTCTATATCCATATTCCTTGATCGACTTTAACACCACAGATATATGATTGTCATCTCTTGCAGGAGATAAGTCCGGAAAAGTTTTTTTGAGGAATACGGGAAGGCTATCAAAGTCAATTTGCTGTCTTTCGAATTCTTTCAAATCAGGAATTTTTCTTTCAACAGATTGTCTATAGGTATCACGTTCAGACTTCAGGATATCAAACTGATCATCCGCGGTCTCAAAAAGCCCTGATAAAGCACGAAGCTTCCTTATTAGTATTCTTGGAACTTCTGATTCCTGCTTATAGCTAAGGTGATGATCAATAATTGCCCAAGCATCTTGAAGGACAGTTCTAACTTGTATTTCGCATATCAGACCCTTGAGATCATCATAACGAGCCCCAGAAGATTTTTCGCCTAAAGCTGCCAGATAATGAAGAGCACCATATCCAAACCTATCAAATCCTTGTTCTTTAACCTTATCAATTTTTTTTATGATTTTGAATTCGGACTCTATTAACCTTTCAATTGAAAAACGATCTCTTTTATACAAATACACTATGCGTATACCCGCAACATCAATGATTTCTTTGATAGGATCTTTATATTCCTTCCTTCCTACTTTTTCTATAAAGTTCTTAAGGGTTTTGGTGCGATGTGAAATAGTTGAATATTCAATATTAGTTTCTGATAATGCCTTCTTTAGGATGTAGGAGACTTCACTACATAACTGCTCGTATTGAGGCCTAATTTCAATAAAATCTTTGATTAAATTGGGACTTTCTTCCCAAGCTCTTTCAAGCTCTATACAACTGGATGTTTGATCTGTCATTATGACACCTGATAATTAAATACGAATCTTGCAAATCAATAGATCCTTAACATAGATTAGATTATACGAAACCGAAAAATCCGTATATCACCGATATTGGCTGTCAAATGCGGAAGCAATTCCGCATATCACGAATATTGGCGCGTAAAAGCCGAAGGGTCTATTCTACAGATACCTTGCCATAATCTTCAATTTTCAAAAAGTTACGATACCAAAACCATATCGGAACTTCTTGCAATCCTAAAATGGAAACAGTTTAAAACGTGTACTCCCTACCCTACCCTGAATGAAAACACTCCCTCAATTATTCAGATATCCCAAGCTCCGCCTTCACCAAATTTATTGGTAAGGCATTTTTCAAGCTCTTCTTCTGCCTGTTGTCTTGAATTTGCATCAACTCGACAGACTTCCTCACCAGATCCACTTTTACTTCCTGCTTTCTCTGCTACAGCCTCCTGAACGTCTTTCAAAAAAAAGCAAGAATACGCAACCCCTTTAATTCGATATGTGCCAACGGTGATTGGTTTCATTTTTGTATACTCCTTAGTGGTCAGGTGATCTAATTGCTCACTTTAAATAAGGCAGGAACGCTGCATTTAGGTCAATGACAATTTTCCTCCTTAGCCCAACGAAACGCTTTCGACCGATCTCCTTAAAGGGAATGCGGCTTGCAACAATGATTTTGTATGCAAACAGGCGGTTTTCAGCAGTGATCTGCACTTCATATTGTTTCTCTTTAGGTTCGACTGGTGGTGTTATTTCTTTTTTCTTTGGTGGCTGAAGTTGTTTGGCTGCTTCGGTAAATGTCATATGGAACCCTAAGGTTCCATTTAAAAACTTCTCTCGATTTTCATACACGCGGATATATTTTGACACCGTCTGTCTTTTGAAAACAAGATTGTTCTCGATCCACTTGACCCAAAATCCATGGCCTTGCGTCTTCCTTAAGTTCTCTTTTTGTTTCGATAATAGCTCGCCTATTCTGATTCCATAGCCCAAACTCCTTGCCTTTTGCTCCAGGCATCTAACGTGCAAGGCTACGATTTCGTCAGCCACTGTCTCAAACTTTCGGGCGGGTATTCTCACATGTGAGATGAACTCCTCCACGGTCATAACTTTTTCATCGTCGAGCTTTCTTAACTTGCCCCTAATATCTCTTATCCGTATTTTCTTTTTGACCTTTGGTGTTGGCATACAACTTCGCCTCCTTTTTTAGAATGAAATTACCTTGCCCTTTCTCTCTTCATGGGCAGGTTCGTCTGCCGGCGGTAGAAATGGACAACGCTCAAGCAATTTCAAAGCTTCTCGTGGCACTCCCCGTGCTAGGTAAATGATCCTTTCCCGCGACTCGCGACTTAATTTAATTCGTTCCTCACAAGCCACATGCGTAATCAGTTTTAGTATATCCCCATCGCTCAAAGGTCCGAGTTCAAAACACTGCGCTCTGCTCCTGATGGGGGCAATAACCTCGTGAAAATGATTTGTACACAACGCGAAATAAAGGTTCGCTGGTGGTTCCTCAAGAGCTTTAAGGAGCGCCTGTTGTCCATTGTCACTTAATGCATCGAACTCCTCAATCATCCAGAACAATGTGAATATTTGGATATGCTGAGTGGTTTTTATTATGACATCAGTGACTTTTTTGGTGCCCTCAGCGGCTACGTTGGTCTCCTTAAAGGAAAAGAATTTCGATCTAGTCTTCAAAACTCCTGATATAATCTTCGACAAAGTGGTTTTTCCACAGCCAGGAATGCCATGGAAAAGGATTGTCTGCGGCATAGTGTCTGGGTTCTTAAGGAAAGATTTGAGGGGTTCCACAACATCATGGTGTCCGAGGAATTGAGCGAATGATTGAGGCCGATATTTTATAATCAATGCCATATTTTTTATATCCCAAAATCCTGACCATATGTCAAGACTCTGGACAAAAAAAATGCCCCATTTCAACTAAGAAATGGGGCTCTATTTCAAATGATTACACTGTTCTGATTGTGCCTTGTAAAGTAAAAGATATATACGCTTGCTCTGGTATTCGTGTATTTTCATCGTGTGCTACAGTTGAGTGGTTAAGTAGTTAAGTCGTTGAGTCGTTGACCACTCAACCATTCGACCACTCAACTACTCAACCATTTGACCACGGTTCACATATTCACAGGGCGCTCCACTACCCGTCCCATAGGTCTTCCATTTATGCGGTCAATGGCCGCTCCAAGGGCCTCCAATACTTCACGCTTGTCCTTGCCCCGGATTTTCAGACTCTGGTGATTGGCCAGTTCGAAAAAGTAGAGGTTTTTCAACTTCCTGATGCCACCCAGATACTTACGGATCTTCCAGTGTGTGTCCACGGGCAACGTGGTGTTTCTGTAGATCGACAGAAACCCGTAATGAACCTTCAGGCCCTCCGGACTTACCGTGACAGCGCTAAACCCCCAAAAGGGACCATTAAAGAACCACAAAGTGATCACCCCCCACATGGCCACAGCGATAATGTGGTTCATCTTGTGTTTCCACATCGAATGGAGCAGGAGGACCACAATAATTGTCGCAATAATCCCCATAATGACATTTTGGACCATCACAGAGCGAATAAAAAATGTTTGAGCCTCCATTCTAACGATCCTCAAAGCGGCGCTTTAAAACTTAAATTGACTATCATCCGCCAGGTGCTCTGTCAAATCAAAAGAAGTGCAATTGAGGACTGGTAGCCATATACTATCTCAGTCCGGATTCACCATGTAGGGTGGGCACGGCCCACCAGGGGGCAATCCGCGGCAGATGGACTTTTTGGTGGGCAGTGCCCACCCTACGAGTCTGCCCTGTCAAATGAAAATAGGCGCAAGGGTGCTGACGCGCGTTATCCCCCTTGATGCCCGCCCGTGCCCACTGTAAGTGGAATTACCTCAAAAAAAGATTGACCGGAGAGAGCATTTGTGCTAACAGGCCGAGGCAATTTTGGTTGAATGGGGAAAACAAGGGAGGAGGAATTTTTATGCGTACACAAAAATCACTATTAGTTGGCACGGTAACCATTGCACTGTCTTTTGTACTGGCTTTTTTCGCCATACCTGCCTTTGCTGGTCACGGGGCAAAGGGCGCCCACGAGATGGTTCACATTGAAGGTGGAGAGTATGTGACCATTGCGGGCTCGATACTCGATTCACACGACGAACCGATTGCAGAAGCGATGATCGAGGTGCGTTTGAACGGCCATGCGGTAGCCCATGTTGAAACGGGGCGTAATGGCCATTACATGGCCGAGTTTATGGTCGAGAAGGATGCCATGGAAACTGCCTCATTTGAGATGGAGGTTCGCAAGGCGAGCTTTAAGACCGAGATCAAAGACTTCGAGGGAGCTGATTTCGCTAAAAAAGGAGATCACTATTATCTTATTGAGAAGATTTCCCTCGACCGGGTCCTGGGTCCGGCCTTCTGGATCTCAACGATTGTCTTTATCTGTGCCTATGTCCTGATCGCGTTTGAGCTCCTGCATCGTACCATTGCCGCCATGCTGGGTGCGGCTTTCATGCTGGTCCTCTCATACACCATTGGCACGATCAATCCCGAGTATCGCATCTTCTCCTTTGAGTTCGCCATCCATTCCATTGACATGAACGTCGTCTTTCTTTTGATGGGGATGATGATCATCGTAGGCGTCTTGAAAAATACCGGAGTCTTTCAGTGGTGTGCCTATATATCGTACAAGCTGGCCAAGGGGAAAGTCTTTGTCCTTACGATCCTCTTAATGATCTTTACGGCGGTTTCTTCAGCATTTCTGGATAATGTGACCACCATGCTGCTTTTGACCGGTGTGGCCATCGAGATAGCCCTCTCCTGTAATCTCAACCCGCTCCATTTGCTGATCCCATTGGTCCTGGCCTCCAATGTGGGGGGTACCTCTACCCTCATTGGCGACCCGCCCAATATCATGATCGGCTCATATTGTGGTCTCACCTTTATGGACTTTGTGATTGCCCTGGCCGCTTTATGTACGCTCAGCATGATCGTCCTGTTTGTTTATACGAAGCTGGTATGGGGCAAGGATTACGCCAGGGCTCAGGCTTCGGTAGCCAATGTGGAAGAGTTTACCGCGGAGTTGAAGGAAAAGTACAAGATCTACGATCCGACCTTGCTCACATACGGTCTGATTATTTTAGGTTTTACCGTGTTCCTCTTCCTTTCCCACGGGTACTGGCACATGGAGGTAAGCATTGCGGCCCTGACCGGCGCGAGTGTTCTATTTACTGTGGGCATCCTGACCAAGAAGGTAGATATGATCCACCTGATAGAAAAGGATATTGAGTGGCCCACCCTGATGTTTTTTATCTTCCTGTTCATGCTGGTTGGTGCGGTGGAGGCAGCCGGGCTCCTTGCCCTTGTTGCCGACTGGATCCTGGATCTATCCAAAGGAGAGTTTTTAATGGCAATGACCCTGATTCTGTGGGTTGCGGCCATAATGTCGGCCTTTGTGGACAATATTCCCTTTACGGCCACCATGCTGCCGATTGTAGCCTACCTGACCAAGGTAATCCCGGGTTCTGAAAACACACTGTGGTGGGCACTGGCCGTGGGGGCCTGTTTCGGGGGCAACGGGACCATTATCGGTGCTTCAGCCAACGTGGTCACCATGGGTATTGCCGAGTCCAGGGGCTTTAAAATATCCTTTATCGGATTCATGAAAACAGCCTTTCCATACATGATTATAAGTATCTTGATAGCCCAGGTCTGGATTATGATCTTCAGGCCTACATAGAAGGCAGGCAGGCGGGGGTAAACCCCGCCCCTACATTATCGGCAGATAAGCTGAAACCCAAGAAAGCCCGATCTTTTCACAGGTCGGGCTTTTTCGTTGTCAATTGGCGAGATTTTTTCGGGTGGGGACCCGCCTGCCTCGCCTGAGCCTGACCGCCTGCCAAGCTGAGCGAGATGGCCGGGGCGAGAGCGACCCGCCTGCCACCCGCCTGCCAGCGCCACTCTGGCCGGGCAGCTACAATGCCGGCATACATGGCAATGGCGGGCAGGTCGCCCGGCACAGTGTACAGCTAATATGCTAGCACGCATGGCAATGGCGGGCAGGTGCCATAGCCAGGATTGAGCGGGCAGGCATTGCGGACGGGGATAAACCCCGCCCCTACGTTGTTCTGTTGATCACGGATCAGATTTCGCTCACCACGGCACCCGAAATTGTAGGGGCGGGGTTTATCCCCGCCTGAATGGGTGGCAGGGGTGCAGTTTACCGCCGCCCCAAAGGGTTGCCATTTGAGTAGGGGCAGGGTTTACCCCTGTTCGCAAGAGCACCAAACATCGTAGGGGCGGGGTTTATCCCCGCCCGAAACGGCTGCAACCATCGGAGCCCCTCATGAAGCCTCTACCTGCACGCAAAAAAATCCGTCTGTCGCCTTCAGCATATCGCCAGGGGCACGCATTCTCTGTCACTATCGGAACCCACCAGCGGTATCCATGGTTTTCCTTGCACCCAGGACTGGCCGATTCGGGAGTTCAGCTTCTCCGGCATATGGGTGCAAGTCGTGGGGCAAAGCTATATGCCTGGTGCTTCATGCCCGACCACTTCCACTTGCTTCTGCAAGATAAAAATATCGTGGATTTCGTTCGTCTCTTTAAGGGCAGAATGACACCAGAGGCCTCTGCCCTGGAACCTCGGCGACGGCTGTGGCAACGGAGTTTTTATGATCACGCCTTGCGAAAAGAAGAGTCCCTGCTCGAACTCGCCCTGTACATTTTTGAAAATCCGGTTCGAGCAGGAATCGTTGAGAATCCTACAGAGTATGCTTGGTCCGGCTCAGAGGTCTGGCCCGATTGGCGGGAATTTTACGGGCGGGGATAAACCCCGCCCCTCATGAGGCAGTTCAAAGGATTGCGAACGTTTCGGGCGGGGATAAACCCCGCCCCTACATTGTTCTGTTCGTGATGGGGCAAACTATGCTGATGCTTTATGCGAAGGGCGGGGTTTACCCCCGCCCCTACATTGTTCTGTTTGTCACGGAACAAAACACGCTGATGCTTTATGCGAGGTTGCGCCTTTTCGTTCTTACGGATGGAATGCGCGCTTTGTGGTGTGTGATCGTACGGGATCGTAGGGGCGGGGTTTATCCCCGCCCGTAAAATTCCCGCCATGTAGCACCCTATACGTATTACCGCCCCGTCAACTTTTCAATCCTCTTTTCAACCGGCGGGTGTGTGCTGAAAAGACTCATGAGGCTCTTGCCCGACAACGGGTTCATGATGAACATGTGGGCCGTGGCTGGTTCTGCCTTCATGGGTATCTGCCGGGAGGCAGAAGATATCTTTTGCAAGGCGCCGGCCAAACCGTACGGGCTACCGGCAAAGGAAGCGCCTGCTGCATCGGCGGCATATTCCCTGGAACGGGATATCGCCATCTGGATCAACATGGCAGCAATCGGCGCAATAATTGACATGGCAATGAGGCCAATCATGCCCCCGCCATCGTCATCGTCGCGACCCCCAAAGCCACCGAACAGGGCTGCCCACCTGGCCATGCTGGCGATCATCATGATGGCACCGGCCATGGTGGCTGCAATGGACCCAATGAGGATGTCCCGGTGCTTCACATGGGCCAACTCGTGGGCCAGTACGCCCTTTAATTCCTTTTCGTCCAGCAACCTCATAATCCCCTGGGTGACTGCCACCACAGCGTGTTGGGGATTGCGGCCAGTGGCAAAGGCGTTCGGGGATTCAGAAGGCATGATGCAGACCTTTGGCATGGGGAGGCCTGCCTGCTGGGCCAGTTGTCTGACCATTCGGTGCAGCTCCGGGGCCTCAGCCTCTGAGACCGGTCTGGCCCGGTAAATCTTCAAAACAATCTTATCGGAAAACCAATAGCTTCCAAAGTTCATGATCACGGCAAAGAAAAACGCGATGATCATCCCCTGCCGTCCTCCCAGCAAATTGCCGATGATCATAACAAGGACAGTCAACCCAGCCAAAAGGATTCCGGTTCTTATGGAATTTCCCATAACTTCTCCTATACGATTGCGGATTTCGGAATGTGGATTTCGGAATATGCCGAATGTGGATTTCGGGACTCTTGTCAAGGCGTCAGGCGCTATGCGGATTTGGAAAAACGTGAAACGAGTATCAAGCATCCAGCATCTAGCATTAAGTATCCAGCATCAAGTATCCAGTGTCAATACCCATGGTAACGTCAAAGTAAGCCTTAACATAATGTCTTACAATGAAAATTGCCTCATTCGTAAAATTCCCCCTATCCCCGCTTTTCCAAACTGGGCTTTACCCATAACCTGGGTTGCTGGACACAATAGGTTTTTGAAGATGTGGAGCATACATAGCAATCAACACCTTCCACATGGCGGTCAAGTCGTCGAGCCGTTGCAATCCAAGCCACAGGCTTTTGGTACCCGGTTCGCCGTCGCCCTTTCGGCCAAGAAAGCCACCCAGACTGGCCAC
>JAUWXF010000272.1 GCA_030616475.1 Desulfobacterales bacterium | reverse complement strand
GTGCCTGAACGAAAAGTCATGTTCAGGCAAAATCCGAATATCGAAATTCGAAATTCGAAACAAATTCGAATATCAAATCACAAAATGATCTAAACTAACACATTGGAAGTTCGATGTTTTTGTCATTGGAGCATTCGCATTTTGGTTATTGTTTCGGATTTCGTGGTTAGCGCAAGCTTCACTTCGTGTCGAATTTCGGATTTCTGACCGAAAAAACAGGATTTTCGGTCAGGCATTAATTAGGCACTCCAGTATTGACCAATGACCAATGACAACTGACTATTGAAAGACTCAATGTTCAATCATCAATCGTCAATCATCAATAATCAATAACTAGTGACCAATGACCAGTAACGTTGCCGACATACTAATTGAGGCCCTTCCCTATATCCGTCGTTTTTACGGAAAGACCATAGTCATCAAGTATGGCGGACACGCAATGGTGGAGGAGCATCTGAAGGAGGGTTTTGCCCGTGACATCACGCTGATGAAATTCATAGGCTTTCATCCTGTAGTGGTCCACGGCGGAGGCCCGCAGATCGGATCGGTCCTGGAGAAAATGGGCATAAACTCTCAATTCGTGGACGGCATGCGTGTTACAGATGAGCCTACCATGGACGTGGTAGAGATGGTCCTTGTTGGCAAGGTCAACAAAGAAATCGTGGCACAGATCAGTCAACAGGGTGGCAAGGCAGTGGGATTGAGCGGCAAAGATGGACGACTGATCCTTTCCAGGAAGCTGCATCTTGTGCGCCCCAAGGCAGAAGACAAGCCCCCCGAGATCATAGATATAGGCATGGTGGGCGAGGTTGTAGCCGTGAATCCGGAGATTATCCGAACCTTGGAGGAGGGGAGCTTTATCCCGGTTATTGCTCCGGTTGGGGTCGGAGAGTCGGGTGAGACCTATAACATCAATGCTGACCGGGTCGCCAGTAAGGTTGCCGTGGCACTTAAGGCCGTCAAGCTGATCCTTCTCACGGATGTAGAAGGGGTCATGGATAAGAGCGGATCCCTGATATCCTCTATCAAGGCGGGGGCTGTGGAAAAACTGCTTGAGGATGGCACGATTTCAGAAGGGATGATTCCGAAGATCCAATGCACTATGGAGGCCCTCCAACAGGGCGTGGAAAGGGTGCACATCATCGATGGCCGCAAGTCACACGCAGTGCTCCTTGAGCTTTTTACGGACAAGGGGATTGGGACGGAGGTTAGTCATTAATCAATTGGCGATTGATGATTGATGATTGACGATTGACAAATGAGAGTCGAACGCGGAATACGGATTTCGGGGAGTGTTCTCAAGCCGACAGGCGCAATGCGGAATGCAAATGACCAATGACTAATGACAACTGACTGTTGAAAGACCCAATATTCAATCATCAATCGTCAATCATCAATCCTTTGACTAATGACCTTTTAGGGTTTCAATCGACAATCATCAATCAACAATCGACAATCCAATGACCAATGACCTAATAGAAAAAGCAGACCGGGTCATGGCTGCTACCTATAGCCGGTTTCCGATCTTATTGACCCATGGCGATGGGTGCACGCTGTACGATGCGAATGGTCGTACGTATACAGATTTTGTGGCCGGGATCGCGGTCTGCAATCTGGGACATGCCCATCCAGGTATTGCCCAGGCCATAGCGGATCAGGCACGCCGTTTGGTACACGTGTCGAATCTATATTATACCGGGCCGCAAACATCGTTGGCTGAATGGCTGGTTGAGCATTCCTTTGCAGGCCGGGTTTTCTTCTGCAATAGCGGTGCAGAGGCGAATGAGGCGGCTATCAAACTATCCCGAAAGTATTTTAAAGATAGAGGTAGCCCCGAGCGATTCAGGATAATAACCATGGAGGGATCTTTTCACGGTCGGACTATGGCCACACTGAGTGCCACCGGCCAGGCAAAGATTCAGAAGGGCTTTGAACCACTTGTGGACGGTTTTGAGATCGTTCCGTTCAATGATCTGGAAGCGGTTCGGGATGCCATCACCGGGGAGACCTGTGCGGTCATGCTGGAACCTATCCAGGGTGAAGGCGGTGTTCGATGCCATGCCCCTGGGTACCTAAAAGGCCTGAGGGAGCTGTGCGACCAGGAAGGATTACTCCTTATCTTTGACGAGGTGCAGACCGGAATGGGTCGAACAGGGAGGCTCTTTGCCTACGAGCACTTTTCCATGACGCCCGATATCATGACATTGGCCAAAGCCTTGGCCAACGGGCTTCCCATGGGTGCGATGCTGGCCAAGGAGGAGGTCGCCGCGTCTTTTACCCCGGGTTCTCACGCCTCCACCTTTGGCGGGACCCCGCTGGTTGCGGCAGCAGCCCTCAGAGTGGTGAAGGTCCTTGTGGAGGAAGGTGTGCTTCGGAATTGTGAAAGGGTAGGGCGATATTTCAGAGATCGGCTCCTCGACCTCAAGTCAAAACATGCCTTTATCCGGGAGGTCAGAGGCAAGGGACTTCTACTTGGCCTGGATCTTGCGTGTGACGGCACCTCTATTGTGAAGGCATGCATGGAGCGAGGATTTTTGATTAACTGCACCCGGGACCATATTCTGCGGTTTATCCCGCCGCTGATTATCCGAGAGGCACAGATAGACTCACTCATTGCATGTCTGGACAGCGTATTTGAAGAAATGGCAGCAGATAACTCATCGTTCGCTTAATAAATTCGCACTTAGATTAATTCTTATATGGACCTAAATCTTTATCCCGTTTTGGTTTCAGGTTTCAGGGCACATGTAGGTTTCAGGTGTCAGTGTTCAGGTTTCAGGGCACATGTAGGTTTCAGGTGTCAGTGTTCAAGTGTCAGGAAAGAGAAACGCAAAAACTGAAACCTGACACCCGACACCTGACACCTGGTTTCTGACACCTGACACCTGACACCTCAATCCTC
>JAUWXF010000208.1 GCA_030616475.1 Desulfobacterales bacterium | reverse complement strand
TGTTTTGGTCATTTGATATTCGGATTTTGAAATTGTTTCGAATTTCGATATTCGGATTTCGGGTTTAAACGTCTTGCAAACACCTCTAATTTGAGCAAATTAGAATCTACTTTGACGTTACCGTGGGGTCTCATGACTTGACATTGCCGGTTTTTTTACTATGATGATAGAGAAGTAGGAATTTCTACTAAGCAATGCCTGTTTTACACCCCAGGGGGATAAGGTTTTGTTTAAAGGCAGAAAGATAACAAAGCTGCTTGAAAAATACGCTGAAGCAGACACAAAGAAAGCTGAGTCGCAAATAGTTTCAGAACTCGAGCAGTTCGGCAAGCCTGCTGTCCGGCATACAATCGAAGCCTTCCAACAAAGAAAGCTTGTGCCAGAGAAAGCACAAGTCCTCCTCGGAAAGCTATGTGACGACTCCTGCATGGAAGACATAGTACCCCTTATAAGCGAATCTTACGATGAGGTGCGCAGGGTTGCCAAAGAAATGATTATTAAGCGGTGGAAGAAATCTTCTTTGCCGCTTTTGATCGAACACCTTAAAAGCTCAGACTTTTATTCAAGGACTAGTGCCACAGAACTTTTGGCCACGTTTAAGAACCAGTCCTGCGAGCCCGTATTGGTTTCTATGTTTAACAGCGCTGATCCGGATATGAAAAAGAACATAATCAGGATATTGAGCGGAACGGGCGGCCAGGTGGCCAAAAAACTAATAATAAGCGCTCTTAACGACGAATCCTGGCAGGTACGATTATCGGCAGTGAAAAGCCTCGGAAAAATGCGGGCCCCTGAAAGCGTAGACCCTCTGATCGAAAGGCTCACGGAAGACGACCGTCAAATGAAGAGGCTGGCACTTGACGCTTTAGGCGCCATAGGCGATAAGCGAGCGGCCCGCCCAATGATAGAACTCCTGAAACACGAGGACTTGTTGGTTCGCCAGAAAGCCAGCGATTATGTTATAGAAATAGCTGACTCTGACGTTGTTCCAGAGATTATTGATCTAATCAGGGACAAGGACGTTAACGTCAGGCGCTGTGCCGTTGAGGTGTTAGACAACCTGAAGGACCCGAGGACCAGCGACGCACTCATCAAAGCAATTAAAGATTCCGACTGGTGGGTACGCCAGATCGCTACCGACTCCCTGACGCAACTGAAAGGGGATAACATAATCAAGGGTTTCATTGCCATGACCCGCGACCCAGATGAAAATATTCGCAGGTGCGCCGTGGAATTTTTCAATAAAGTTACCCATAAGTCCGCATTAGACCCGCTTGTCGAACTGTTGAAGGATCAGGACTGGTGGGTGAGGGAAAAAGCTGTGACGGCTCTTGGCAAGCTAAAGGACAAACGAGCGATTGCTCGGCTGGCTGAAATGATAGATGACGAAGAAGTCAATTGGGGGGTTCCTGCCGCGCTTGCTGAAATAGGAGGGGACGAAGTCCTCGAACTTCTTCAGAAATTTCTTTTCGACGACCAGAAACGGGTACGAATAGAGACCATAAAGGCCTTTGGGAAATTAAAAGCGATGGATGCTGTCCCGGATTTGAAAGAATGCCTCAAAGACACGGACGAAGACGTCAGAACCGAAGCCGTCAGGACGCTTAAGGAGCTTACCGGAAAAGTTTTTAGAGCCGAAGAAGGACCAACGCCCGAGCAAGTTTCACAGGTGGCCGTGTCAAGAGTGAGGGCTGCCGAAGGGGCGATCTTAACTGAGGCCATACTCGTTGTCGATCTGTGTAATTCAACCGAAATAGCCGCCAGATACGGAGACAATTTTGCCCTGAACCTTACCAGGATTCTGACTGAAACCGTGACGCCTATTGCACGGAGGGAGAAGTTTCAGTTCATGAAGAGCACGGGCGACGGTTTCCTGATCACATTTCCCAAGGTAATCAATTCCGTACGGTTTGCACTCGACGTTTTTAAACAGATAAATAAACACAATGAAAAAGCCGACAAAACCGCCAGGATCGACTTGAGGTTTGCCATCAATTTAGGAGAGACCAGGATCGATGCAAAAGGAGACCGCCTGGGCGTGGCTACAAATATGACCTTCAGGGTAGAAGGGGTTAAGCGCGAAGGACTCATTCCCATTGAGAACGGAATGACAAAAGAAGATATGCCCCTTGATAACCGGATCTTAGTAACCGAAAATGTGGAGAAAGAGATTGGCAATATGGAGGGGATCAAAACCAGGCTGGTCGGGTTTTTTGAATTAAGAGGAATAACAGGGCTTCACAAGGTTTACGAACTAACTTCTGTCAATAAATAACAGCTATGAAAAAAGATAATACAGAAAGCGTCTTTAGGAGAATAAAGCATATTCTGGGGGAGATTCCTTTCTTCGAGGACTTTACAAGTGATGAACTCGATTTCTTTTCAAGAAACGTAAGACTCCGTTATTTTCCGGCACAAACCGTACTCTTTAGGGAAGGCGATATTGGTGACTATTTGTTTTTCGTCGTTGAAGGTATGGTTGACGTCCGGCTGGAATCGACAGAGTCCGAGCAGAGAATAATAGCTTCCTTTGACCGGGGCTGCTGCGTCGGGGAGATGTCTATCGTGGACGACTATCCCAGGTCAGCTACCATTGTTGTGACGAAACCCTCGGAACTGTTGTTTCTTACCAGAAAGCGTTTTGAATCGATCTGCCAGGAAAACCCCTCTGTTGGCATTAAGTTCCTCCACGGCCTTGCCAGAAACCTGAGTATAAGATTGAGGAAAAAAACCGGTAGGTTTGCCGATTTGGCTTAACATCTGAAATACCCTAACCCGGACAAGCCCGCCCTCCTGCCAAGCCTGCCCGCCACCTGCCCGCCAGTGCCAGTCCTTGGCAAGCGGGTCTTGGGCAGCGGAGGAGGCGACCTGCCCGCCATTGCCGGAGACCTGCCCGCCATTGCCATATGTGCTGTCATTCCAGTTGCTCGGCGAGCGTGGCGCTGGCAGGCGGGTGCTAGGATGTAGACTCCATGCCCTGCGTGGCGAAGGCAGGCGGGTGGCAGGCGGGTCGCGAGCCCGCCCGGCATCGCGAGGCTTCAGCCGAGGCGGACGGGCGCTCAGGCGAGGCGGACGGGCGGAGTGAGGCGGACGGGCCGGAATTCAGGAATTGTGAACGGACATCCCTTCGTGAATCACGCCTTTTCGGCTGAGAGGACATCACTTTCCTCATCTGTTTTTGACGTCTGCGTTATCGGTCACATCACGAGAGACATCATAAGGGTAGGACGGACAACAAGGGCAACGCCCGGCGGTACTGCATATTATACATCCATGGCTCTAAGGAGACTTGGCCTGAAGGTGGCCGTTGTGACGAAGGTGGCCAAAGAGGACGAGGTCCCTCTGCTCCGTGACGTAAGACGCGAGAAAATTGAGGTCTTCTGTAAAGAGAGCAGGATCTCATCGGTCTTTGAAAATGCATATAGTATAGAAAATCCGGATACCAGGGTCCAGCGGATCAGGTCGGTGGGCACTTCGTTCACACCAGAAGACGTGGACGAGATTACGGCGACTTCATTCCATGTCGGCCCTTTGACCAACCAGGATATTCCCGTCCAACTCCTGAAACAACTAACTACCAGGGCAAGAATCGTCTCACTCGATGTCCAGGGGATGCTGAGACCGGCGCGTGTGGGACCGGTCAGTGAGGAGGATTGGCCGGAAAAGCAAAAAGGGCTTGCCTGTGTGGATATTCTAAAGGCAAATGAAAAAGAGGCCTTAGTCCTTTCGGGACAGAATACTGTAGGCAGAGCAGCATCGGCACTCGCCTCCCTTGGCCCAAAGGAAGTGATTATAACCATGGGTAGCCGAGGGTCACTTATCTATGCTGAACAGGCCTTACACAGGATTCCGTGCTGTAGTCCAAGAAAGACAGAAGATCCAACCGGGTGCGGTGATACCTATGTGGCCGGGTATGTATATCAGAGATTGAAAGGAACTGCGCCGGAAATGGCAGGAAGGTTTGCGGCGGCTATGGCCACCTTGAAGCTGGAAGGCCCTGGTCCATTCAGTGGGAGTGAAGCAGATGTGTATGCCCTGCTATCCTGCAAATGAAACGACCTCATATCCGTTATCCTGAAGGGCCTTGATAATTGGCTCCACAGCGCACTGTTTCAGGCGAAAGTAATGGATTTTCTTGTCGGTTCTATGGGCAGCTATCCCCACACTGATCACTTCGCCTGCTTGTTCGTGAATAATCCGGGAGACCTTTTCAAATCCGTCTGGTTCCTGACCCACATTCACATCGAGCCGGGTGCCATTAGTAAGAATCCCCATAATATTGATGAAAGCGTTCAGGATGTCCGTGACCGTAATGATGCCCACCACTTTATTGTCGTCGCCCACAACGGGTATACCACCAATCTTCTTTTCGTAAATAATCCGGGCAGCCGTCTCAACATCAGCATCCCGGCGTATGGTTATGGGATTCTTTATCATCAGGTCTGCCACCAATAGTCCAGTGACCATGGCAGGAAGAAGCCCCTGCTTCATGTCTGCCAGGGTGACCCACCCTAAGAGCTTCTTGGATCGGTCTACTACAGGAAGGTGCCGGATGGAGTTGGCTTGCATTAAGTGAATGGCTTCCTGGACTGAGGTGCGATCTGAAATGGTAATGGGCTCTTTGATCATTAAGGACCGGACACGCATGGCCTTTCTCCTTCTTCCAAAGACTTATTGTATCAAAGTACCACAAAAACCGGGATTCGTCAAGGAGCAGCACAGGTAGGCTAGGGCAACGTCAAGGTAGATTCTAAGTTGTCAAATTAGAAGGATTGCACAGACGCTTAAATCCGTACTGTTTTCAAGGCGTGAGCCGCAAATCCGAATATCGAAATCCGAAACAATTTCAAAATCCGAATATCAAATGACC
>JAUWXF010000238.1 GCA_030616475.1 Desulfobacterales bacterium | reverse complement strand
TCTACATTCCACTAATGGAATGTGAGAGTATAGATCTCATCATCCTGCGACCAGAGGGTCAGAATCCTGGAGCTATAGATCTCATTTGCACATCTCGACTCGAAGGGCAAATTTCCGGGCTATCGATACCTGTCATCCATCTCTAGCCGTGATTTGAAAATGCCCAACACCGATAACTGCTATAACGTTAAAATAGTGAAAAAGCTAACTTTTTTAGGTTGGCATATCAGATCTTGACTCTTGTCCAGGGAAGGCTTCGAATCTTGCGGGTAACACGTCCCGATTCCAATCTCAATTTTTCAGACCGATCCCCAAAAAATACTCATCCAGCCTGTCGGTTGATCCGAATCCTGGCCCAGAACTTGACAAGAGTTGCGATATCGGTTAGGAATCTTTGACAAAATCGTCTGGTTGGCGATCATAGATGATGGCAAGCAACTTTTACTCCAGCCTAACTCAGCCAACTCCCCACATCTTGTATTATCTGGGCTAAGCAGGGCGGCCCAAAAGATTGAGACCCACCTAATTTTCTTCTTCCATTCCGGCCTTTTCTATCCCCACTGTCCCCTGCTGTATGGTCATTTCGTCGTTATATTACAGACGAAAAAGGTCATGAAACGTACAAAATTAGGTGCAACTTAACCAAGCGAAAAAATATTCAATTTGCCTGATCTCCCTGCCGATAAGAAGTACAGTAGGGATGAAAACATTCTGTTCAAATCAGTATTTAAGGAATGAACTGCTTAACTTGACATCAGGAGGAGTTAACTCATGACACCATTTCAAAAGAAATTAACTAAAGAATTGTTGTGGTTTATATTCACAGTTATAGGAAGTCTTATGTTTTGGTGTGCTTTGGCCCTCATTGTGGACCAAAAAATAATTGTTGATGAATGCTCATATGATAGAGAAGGAAAAGCATTTATGATAACGATAGGGCTCGTCTATTTCATCCGGTTAAACGCATGGGTGAATTGAACAAGAGTAACTGGGGTCACCCATATCCTCACTAAAGCGCGCCATTTCAGCTTAGTCCTACCGGAGAATCTTCCATCCTTTCCGCTCATACCAGCTTTCCAGAACATCGGTAAAAGAGGTTTGGCCTGAGCCATTGACAAATTTTATGATCCCAGTTACATATCTTTAACAAAATCGTCGGATTGGCGGTCAAAGATTATGGCAAGTTATGTTGTCAGTTTAGTTTGTCTAGTTATGACAAGAAGTTATAGAGCTGTCTATTTTGTTCCTCTTTAATTCCTTATTATTTCAGTTAGTTACAAATCCAAGCAGCAAGCTAAATTCCTCTTTATTTTCAGGCGGTTAAGTTGACTCACAACATAAGGCAAGAAACCCACAATCCCGCGTGCTATAGAGATCCACAAGATGTTGTGACGTTGGCTGCTGAGCAGTGAGCAGTGTGGGTCCATAATGAGCGATGAGGTCTTGTGGTCCTTGGACGGCTGAGGAGCCATACTTGAGAATCGTAGTATCAGCAAGAGAACTCTTGCCGAATATATCAACTGCGGTGAACCTAAGGCCAAGAAGATAGGCCGACCTTCTCTCAATCTCGCACCAAGTGAAAGTATACGTTTATTGCTGCGATTGCCAATGAACCACAAACGAAAATGGGCAGTTTTTCTACATAACAATTCGGAACAGTAAAGTTCTGCGACGTTTTCTGGAAGAGCACGAGAAACGCGGGGATGGACAGAAATGTAACCAGCCCCCTATCCATGCGGCGGACCACAAGGATAATGCAACTTATTGCCATTAAAACGATAACCCAGGGATCCTTCAGAAGGGTCCATACATCAATACCCGAAAGGATCTTACTAATCCCCGTAGAAAGTTCTTTTAGAGTTGATACATAATCTGACCACATAGCCTATAGTCCCTCCTTTCCACCTTTCATCAATCGGGAGCTGCTTTGCCATGAAGTGTTGCGTCTTCACTTACGACTCCGAGCAACTTGCGTGCCACGACGCGCTTGCTCCATGGCAAGGAGCTGCTCTCAGCCTTCAGTTAAGCTGTGAACAGCGATACGAGGCAGATGTAGCTTTCTAATGCCCACAATGACCTGATAAATGTGGTTGTTTCTTAGGATGCCGAGTATTCCCCATCAGTGCCTCCAACTGTTGTCGAACTCTATATTTTTTCGCTCACCGTTGCCTATTTCCTTGGGTGGCCTTGCTCCAGGATAGCAGTGCTCTATCTGCATGTATTTTACAAGTATTTCACTGCAGTAAGACCCTTCTAACCCGCACACTGTTCCTCACTTTGTTCCTCTATTTCCGTCACTAGTAACTCCCAGGGGGACCGTGAACAATTTTTCCTGCTATTTCCTAGCAGCATCCACAAACTGGTTAGGAACCACGAGAGGCTTTTTTGTTCCGCTCCATCCGACTTATCTAATTTTTTCCATTATTATTACAAATTAGTAAGTGAGCTTTGGAAGTAGCTGGACAAGTCTCTAATAATAGGGCGATATCTAGTTTGGTACAAACCTTGCTAGTTTTACTGGCGGTCACTTTGAGTGAAAATATTCGCGTGAAACAGTTGCGGGTGACTTTGTGCAAAAACATTAGAGGGGATATCGATATGCAAAGGAGGTGAAAAAGTCATTTATTTTAAAAATTCGAAAGACTCACAAAGAAACTTTTCAGATAGAGACAAGGAGGCAAGAGATGAAACGAATTGCGATAGGTACGGTATCAGTTCTGCTGGTGGCCACACTGGTTCTCGGGGTTTCAACAGCCATGGCAGGCAAACCGCAAGATGTCATTGAAAAAAGCAACGGATTTCCAAGTGGACCGCATTTCAACCTGAACATCCATGGAAAAAAGGCCGACTACCACTGTGATCCAACACCGGGCGGAGGTTCAGTATTCGTCTGTGAATATGGCGAGTCAAAGATACAATACGTCTCAAACAAGAAGTCGTCTTTGACAAAGCTGGTTGTACTTGATCCGTGCGCTGTATGTTTTGATGATCCTCCTGACGATAATCCAGTGAAAGTGATGTTGCCACACAAAGTTGAGGTCGATGGCGCGGTTATTCCAGCAGAAGGTTACTATGTCTTCGGGAGGATTCTCGGAAAACCGAACAACGGTTACAGTGGCACGGTAAGTTCCATAATTCTGTATCCAAACGTGGTGGTGCAGGCGTGCAATGACGATCCATACAACCCTGACCGTGATTTCGGAAACTATACGAGTTGCGATGAAGTGCCATTGGGCCTGATCGTCGGTACAAATCTGTATATCGCTGAGCCCGAGCGGTATGTAAGGTTTGATTCCGGGGCAACAAAAGGAAAAGGGAAATCCAAGGCGACAGACATAACTCGTCTGTTCACTTACACGGGTTGGGCGGTCGATGAGAGGCTTGATGTCAGGGGGCCAGAAGGTGAACCGGATGGAGTCATAGATGAGTTCGATGTGCCTGAAGATGCGATCAATTATGTCCCCGATCTCGACTACAACTCCATCATTGATGTGGAGGAATGGCTGCTTTTCCAAGCAGATCAAGAACCACCGATGGCCTGGTACTTTGACGAAGAGTGGATCTTCAACATTGCGGACCTTGCGGTTACAGAGCAGGGCCTTGTTAACGATGGAACAAAGCTGTTCCAAATAAGGTTCTATCCAGTAGCAACAACCGTATTCCAGCCATAGGAGGCAGAAGTATAATAGACCCCCTTTCTTTTGTTCCTTTAAGAAGGTTTGAGTTGAATTCCAGACTTTCCGAATTGCACCTGACAAAAGTAAAAGCCAAACCAGCTACCCGTCGATAAGGTCAATAGGCTGAGAACATCAAAGGCAGGGCAAGATGTGCCCTGCCTTCCTTGTGTCCACATATTGTGTGTAGGCCGTTCGGTTCAAAAAATGACAATCTCTGCTATGTATCTATAATTCAGCCCGCCAGCAAAAGGTTTTGATATCATTTACAAATCTGCACTTATGATCTTTTCCGTTTCCAATAATGCGTTAGTTTCCCTAACGGTAATAGAATCCCGAATGGA
>JAUWXF010000344.1 GCA_030616475.1 Desulfobacterales bacterium | reverse complement strand
CTTCAAACTCGTCAGGGCTAACCAAAACTGCAGCAGGGCGACCATTCTTTGTAATTACGACCTCTTCATCAGTCGTGCTCACGGTATCGACAAGCTTACTCAGCTTCATCTTGGCTTCTGATAGTGATAAAGTCTTCATATCATAGACCTCCATTCAGGTTGACCAGAATTAGGACCAATTTATCTTGGCAGGCCTGAATTGTCAATATGTAAGATCAGGCTTTTGGCTTTTGGGTCCGGGCCAAGCTACCATACTGATATACCACGATAAAGATTCCCAAAATAGGTCTTTGAGCCCTTAAAAGGCCATTTTCAGGGCCAAAATCATCAATGTAAGAGTGCCCCAACTTCTCCTGGCCAGGTAGGACTTGTCAGCCCGCTTCTTGCTTTGAAAATGATGGCCCAACATATAACCAGCGACAGATATATAGATTTTCAGATAATTAATTTTCGGGATCTTCGACAGGGGAGAGGAGAATAAGACGCGACTATCAATCTAAACCATTCTGCGAGCCCTTATTCCTTAACCTTGTATTTGGTGTTTTTTCCGGAACCTATTTTTTCTACGCTCCCCAAATCTATAAGCTCTTTAAGCCTTTTTATGGCCGTATTTTGATGAATATCTATCTCCTTTGATATCTCGGAAGAAGACAGCGCTCCTTTTGATCTAAGTGCCCGATATATTTCTTCCAGATGGAATGTCATTTGCTGCTTCGTCCTGAGAGTAACACAGAAATATCGGCCTTTTTCCTCGAACTCCGGCCTTGGATTGCCTGAATTCTTCATCTCCTGAATCATTCTTGAAATTCCGCTTCCAAGCTCTTCCATAAAGCCGGCCCCGCGAAAAATGCGGGCAAGGCTTCTGTTTCTTATTTCTGAAATACCCTGGCCCAACAGATCAATGCTTAAAGAGCCTGGAAGCACGCCGGGACTTGTTATTTTGCAACGATCACTAAAGATATCCACTTGCACGGAGGCTCCTTTCAAACTATAATCTCTGTGCACAATCGCATTGATGACAGCCTTCCTTACAGCAAATGCCGGCAATAGCGGAATCCTCTTTATTTTTGCACCTACAAGTTTTTGGGTATCTGGAATCTCTGATAGAGTATAATCAATAATGCTCTCTATTCTCAGAGCGAGAGGCAGTTCAAAGAATTGTGAAGACAGTATTCCCGTTCTGTCAATTCCTTTATGGATTATTGACACTTAGCAGTTAGCATGCTACCCTAAATCTGACAATCAGACCAAGGTAAGCATGTATGTATAAGGATATGAATCTTCTCCTGTTTCAAGAAGAGTTCAAAACAGAAGAAGACT
>JAUWXF010000015.1 GCA_030616475.1 Desulfobacterales bacterium | reverse complement strand
TCTGCAGTGAATGGTCGACTGCGAAAACTACAGAAACTTCCAAAAATCATACAATCATTTTTCAACCACCCTGATTGTGTTTATATTACTGCTTGATGTCTATGTATTTATGCTCGGATTAGTAAGTGGGGTCGGCAAGCTATTTGTTTGTGTTGGTCTACGCCTGCCCTGTAAGGAAGAATGTCGGAGATCCGCCGAGGCGGGACCGTACCGGGGTGTTTCCGCGGTTGAAATAAATATATTGGTCGATTGGGTGAACTATTTCGAAGATCACTTCATGAGTGTATCATAGGCCTTTTGAATGGTTACGAACTTTTACAGCAACGTTTGCCGCGGCAGACGGCAAAAAGAAAACCAAGATGCTTTGATCCCCTGCATTCTCGAACCAGACGAAGATTCAAAGGCATATCGGAAGAACTGGGCCAGCTTTATTCAAACGACATACGAGGAGGCAGGGTCAAAAACAGCCCTGCCTTTTTGTCTGAATGCCTATATGTTGTGCTTTTTCTGCTTTGGTTGATGCGCCCGAAACTTTTGGAAACTGCTATACATCTGTAGTGCAGCCTCACCAGAAAAATCTTGTGATCTCATTATGATATCTATACTCTTAACTGCGTATCAGCGATACCAATCATGCGCCTTGGAACGGGTTGGTGTCCATGTAAGCGAGCAACAGTTGCTTAGAGCTACGTTGCCCCTCCGTTAGCTCACCCCTACATCCCCGCTTTACTCGCTACCCCCTGCTGCAAGCGCGATTGGACCAGATAGATTATTCCGTAAGACCAGCCCTGTGCTGGGTGAGCACAGCCATGTGGGCACTCTCATGGGGAAAGAGCTGCATCCGTACGAATGCTTTTCAAAAAAAGAGCAACAAGCTTTGAGAGTTGGAATATTAGGTGGCTGCGAATATCGGCTTCACAGAATGACTTTATGGCATGTTCGGCCACACCCAGAGCCCGGCCCAACCTTTCGACCTTTTCAGGAAACAACGCCAGAATTTTGTCACAGTAAACTTCTGCCAGTCGCCCACATCTATCAAGTGTGGCTTTGAGACGAATCAGTTCTTGGATGTCTCGAGGCTCAAACCTCTGACGCCAGAAGTTCAATTCGGATTCTACGGCCTGGCATTCCATGGCATCAAAACCACTCAAACGCAGGTTTTCAACAGTGAGGGCCAGGGCGTACAGGGCCGGCAACCAGGGCATGCCGTCTTCTGAGGCTTCAAAGTGATTGATCAGTTGACTCAAGAGAACAAAGGAGAAATCCTCCAGACTGATATCTGCCAGTAGGAGATGTTGTGCCTCCGAACTGGTGTTTCGTTCAATTCCTTCTTCGAAATGGCTGCGAAGCCTCGTCAAACGCTCGAACGTGGTGAGCTGCTCTTCGGGAGTGTCAGCCATTTCTTTGGCTTCAAGAAATGCGCGGATCAAGACGGCTTCCTGGGCGTTTCCCTTCTTTGCAATCACTTCAAGCTGTTCTTCCAAAGAGCGTGCGTTGAAAAACTCCTTAAGCTCCTCATGGAATCTCTTGAATTCTTCCACAAAAGCGGGTGGATAATCGGCATCCGGAGCAGTTATTCTTTCGCGGAGAGCCGCCGAGATGGCAAGATCCTCTGGGCACACGCAACGATGCAGCTTGTTCTGGAGCGTATGCTTGATCTCCCGTTTAAGTTCTTTTGGAATATCGTTTCTGTGGGCGATGTCCCGAATGCGCGTGAGTGGCTCCCCTCTGGTAAAGGCACTATTGTATGAAGGTAACCACGGAAAGATTTTCCTGATGATGAAAACGTTGTCCGAAGTGGTTATTTTAGAGAGACGATCGTGTATGCGGCGTGCCATCCTTGCATGATGAGATGGACGGTAGTGCCCGCCGTCCTCGCCAGAGGAGAGCTCACCCGTGCCGATGAAACGAAGATAAATCGCCAAGCAAGTGAGTTGATCTATGTTGAGGTCAAATTTGTCATCAGTAAGAAGGTCATGAATCCAGCCGAGTTTCTCCCTCCAGCTTTGATATCGCTGATCTGCTTCGGCAATCTTGTTTGCAAAATCATCCATTTGGGACAAAATCCCCCCCGACCCTCCATCGCCGATCATCTCGCGAAGCCTGTTCCGTGCCTCATTGAGCAAACTGGGTGGTTCCGGCCACTGCTCGAGGATGATAGAGCCTGAAAAATTGCGCCTTTTCAAACGTTCTATAAACCCTTCAATTCCTAAAGCATCTTTACCGGCAGGACCTGTAAAAAGGGGCAGGTGGCTGTCACAGTTTCCATAATTCTCGTGCATATGGATATGGATGATCGGCACTTTTGGATCGAGCAGATCAATAAACTTGATATAGTCGTTGCGGGTTGCTTCACACAGGTTGGCATGGCCTATATCCAGACACATTCCCACGCAAGCACTATACGCAGAGCCGAGGTTGCGAAGCCTTCTGAATAGCTCATTGAAGTCCTCCGGTCCGGTAAGCGGTGTGTTCTCTATGGAGAGCTTGATGCCCATCCACGCCAAATGTTCCACTAACGGGACGATGGACTCTACATAGGAAGCCATCCCCTCATCGGCGTATAGATGGATATTGAGAAGCGATGCGCCGATATCCCGGGCAAACTCCAGAGCTTCGAGAAGTCGTTCCCAGGCTTCGGGTTGCAGAAGATTGACCTCCCACGGCGCATGGACGGACAGGCGTATGTCGTGCTCAAGGGCGGTATTCCTGATGTGACGACGTGTCTCAGCATCAAGGTCACTTTCCTCCCAACCCGCACCCGATTCCTTTTTGTCGGGAAACCACTCGAACGCATCGAAACCGTTTCCCACCGCGTACTCGAAAGGCTGTGTGGGGGTCAAGGCCGAGAAGGCAGTCTGGTTGCCGATACGTATTCTCCTTTCACTCATTCTTAATTCCTACCGGGTGCATTCCCAATTTGTAATATTGCCATTAATAAATCCGAAGCACGAAATCCGAAATCCCTGGCCCAGATCTGGACTACATGGGCACCAAAATCATCTGGGCATGTCGCGCCAGGGCAGGCCGAAACAAATTCAAAACTCGAATTTATCAATGTTCAAAACACTAAAGATTCCAGTAAAATATGGTTCTTTTTGTTTCGGTCATTTGAATTTTGAAAATTTGGTCATTGTTTCGAATTTCGACCTGCCCGCCATTGCCAGAGATGCCGGCACATAAGCTGAATGCTGTCTCAGGCGTTGGCAGGCGGGTATTCGAATTTCGTATTTTCCCATTTTCAACCCAATAAACAGTTCACGGCCGAGGTCGGTAAGAATCCGGGAATACTTCATTTCCAATCCCCACTTGAGGCCGTGTCTGCACCACGTAGTATCGACCTTTGGAGTAGGCGCCTTCGATATCCTGCGGAGAGCCCAGGGCCTTCTCAACCATTGTGCCGATGGCGGCGATGGTGACCAAAAGGTTTCTTCTAAAATCCTTATCCCACACGAGCCGCTCGCGTGTATAATCCAGAGAAACCTTTCGGGACGGTGGCAACATGACGCTGTCGTAAAGGCCGGCACCGGCATAACCGGCCAGATCTTCTGCATTGGAATCCGAACGAAAGATCAAACCGCTGCCGAAAATACCAAGGCTTTTGCTCGGAAAGGTCAGAAGTTGTGGCTCGGAATCTCCTTTTCTACAGGAGAAGCTGAGAGCCCTTCCGGGATAATTGCCGACCAATGTTTCACCAAGGCCCAAGACCACCTCGGCATAGATTTCATCTCTTTCGCCCGTAAAGGGATTGGCGGTGTGGATCACGAAGCTGTAATCCGCTTCAACCACGTCCTGAATGAGTACCGCCATGAACAGATCCTCATGAGGAATACCTCTTGCCCTGCGGCTCAGATATGCTCTTTCGTTCCACTTGGAGCTCCATACACGTTTGATACACATCCAGGCGTCATCCCAGTTTGCAGGCCACGCAAGTCCTGCCTCCTCCATTACCTTGTGAAGGGAGGAGAGCAGTTCATCCGGGGCCTTGAGGGCCAAAATGGTCTTGCGGAGTTCACCGAGCAATTCGCCCTTCACCTTTTGCGCCTCTTCATGCACTCCCCGGGTCCGTTCCTCATAACGTTTTACAATCTCTTTGTTCTTCTCTTCGGCAAGCACCCTTTCAAAGACCCCGAACGGCACCGCCACTGAAGTAGGAAGACCTATCCATTTAGCTAACTTGCCCTGCAAGCGCCTCAAGTTGTTTGATTTGCCCCCAAGATTCTTCTCATTGAAATCACTTGCTGACACGGCATAGGCGGAATCAGTGACCAGTGACCAGTGGTCAGTGGTCAGTACTCTCCGCTGTTGTGCACTATCCACTGTCCACTGACCACTGTCCACCTCCTCAAAGATCACGTCACCGGCTGGATGCACGCTTAGCTTGAGGGAATGCCCGCTGAGTAACTTCAATTGCCCAATTATCCCGGGGTCGTAGCAGGTAGCAAAGAGGACTTCGGCATTTCTGGCACGAATCGCCACATGTGATACGATATCGGTCGCATCCGCAGTGATAACAGCAGTTACGCCTTCCGGGATTTCCTCATCTCCTGCAACCTCGTCGGCAACTATGATTGTGGGTCGAGCAAAACCTTTGCCCTGAATGGACTTCAAGGTAGCCACCACTTCCACTTGCCCCATCCCTCGACCCGGGCTGACCACCTGCCAATGGCCAAGTTGGGCGCTTTTGCGCAATATCGGATCAAGCTGACGCAAAAGCATCGACAGAGCGAATGCGGGCCGGCCGCGCACTACTTCTTCACTGAAGAGCGTAATGGTCCACGTATCAGCGTGAAAGGCCCTGCCCAGAAGTTCGGCTTTGGGTTGAAGGAGTTTGTAATAATGGTCGATAAGGGCGCCCAGGCCACGTCCGAGACGATCGAGCACGGCCTTGGCTTGAAGGGACCACTCTTTTCCCAAACGGGGCGTCTTGCTGAGGCGATCCCAATGGCGCAAACAGTGCGACATCTCGTCATCGTCATTTGAAAGACACAGGTTCTCAAGCGCCATTGCGATCAATTCCACCAGTTGATCCCTGGTCTGTTTTAGATGAAGGTTTCGTTCCACCACAACACGCAAGAAATCCTCCAATGAGAGATCCAGGAAGAGCAGGTCGCGCACTTTGTTTGGATCTTCTTTGAATCGTCCTGCCAGAAGGCGGCGCGCTTTGGTGATCTTTTCCACCAATCTGCACACCGGCACCTCTCGACCATCTCGATGCCGCCACATGAAGTCCATCACGCTGTTCATTTCTTCATCGAACACATACCTAACAGCATGGATGGCCGTTCCAAGATCGGTAGCGGAATGAACTGCCTTGAGAATCCCCAGGAAATGCTCGAAATCGGGAATTAATGCCTCTTTCAGATGCGGAATGAAATCGGGACGAGACCTGATCGGCCGCTCGTAGCTCTGGAGTCGTTTTTTGGTGACACTGTCCTGTTCGAGCCTCTTATAGAAGAGATTAAGATTTCCGTCACTTCTTAAGAATTCCAGATAGGCTTCACAGATGACGATATCATCGGGTGTAGTATTATTGTGAAGCTTTTGATGCCATTCTTCCAGGAAATGGCCGGAGACCTCCTTGATGTGGTGGCGATGCATGATGTTCAAAACCTCATCCCGGATCCGCTGTCCTTCACCGCCTCGCCCCATTGTGGTCAGTATTAGGCGAATGAACTCCTGCTCTCGTGGCTCATTGGTGTAGCGATCGGCAAGCTTGAGCGTCAAGCGATCCATAGCATGGCTCAACTCTCTGGGCTTGGTATTGTAATTTCGCTGCCAGTCCAACTGTCTGATAGCGGAAAAACGCAGCCACACGAAGATCAGCGCCAGCCCCTCCACATTATTTCTGACCTTGTCCAGCAGATCATAACACAGGTTGAAACGGTGCATCAGTGTCCATGAATTGCGGCTCATCTCCTTTTCAATGATCTTGCCGGCAAGACCGGCAACCCGTCGAGCCTCCGGAAATCTTTCTTTGGGTTTTCGCAGGTCGATGTAGTAATTCTTACCGTGGTTATTGTCCCACCGATTTTCCTCGGGGAAGAAAAGGCAGAAAGCGATAACCGAAAAATCCGGGGTATGCTCCAGCCTGATGACGATTTGGCCTTCGCCGTTGCGGCCTGAAAAAGGAGTCTGAACAGCCGTTCCCCCAAACGCCCTGGTACCCTCAGGCCACAGCGCCTGGGGAGGGATATGCCACGGCGCCCGAGCGTGCCGAGACAGGCCCCAGTGTAACAGACATTTTATTTTGTTTTTTATCCGAAGAGACACCTCGACCTGACCGTCTAACTCGCGCCTTTCCGCCATGAGCTCGACACCGCTTTTTGTGATTATCTCTTCAACCATCAGAACTTAGCTCCGCAATTGGCCTGCCCTGCCCGCCCTGGCGCGTGCTTCATGTTATCAGGTATCACGGGCCAAACCAGGTCTGGGCCAGGGGCGCATACTTCATATGTACAAACAGATAGCCTGTTAGCCAGGTCTGGGCCAGGGAACAATGGAATGATGGAATAATGGAGTGATGGGTCCAAAGGAAGAAAGCCCATCAAGATTGACCTGTTAGCGCAAGGTTGCGCCTTACGGCTTGAAGACATTACACTTCGTGTCCATTATTCCACTTCCTCTTCTTCGATACTGTAGTCCAGTATCGCCTCCTTGACACTCCTATAAACGCTTTTAAAGGTTTCATCGAAAGAGGCAGGAGAAACACGTCCCACCTCAATGAACTTGGCCACAATCTCTTTCGTCACCTTTAGAACCTGTTCGTCAAGCGATTTCATATCGGCCCCCCCTGAACCTCTTATCATATCACAGTTGCGCCTTGGAGAAACGCACCAATTGATCGTCAATGTTTTCACCCCAAAGCAAATTTATAGCATATGTTCCGAGATCGTTACAAGGAAGCTTGTAAAAGAAGAGGATCACAAGGAGCTAGACGTGGACTCGATGGTAATGGTTCAGATCCGGGACGGGAAGTTGGAAGTTGCTGAAATAATGGATCCAAGAAAAAAACGGGGCGGCCTCTTTAGGCCGCCCCGGCGATCTGCTTTGCCTCTTCTCCTGCCTCCTCCCAACGGAGGCACCAATGTCTATACTTGCATTGAAATTGATCGCAATAATCCGCGGCTTTGCCAAAACAATCAAAGTTACCTTCCCTCAACTGTTTCTTGTGAATGATTGGAGAGATGACCTCTCTAAAGCAGGGATGGCACAGGGATGATGTAAAATCGTCGGGGCCCCAGGAAACCGAGGACTCTTTTTCCCACTCTTTTCCGCACTTCATGCACTTTACACGCAATTTTTTCATATCATCCAACAAGTTACGTTCCAGCTTTTTCTATCTGTTGATTTTATCCGAGATCTTCTTTCAAGTCATGAGCACGCTTCAGCACAAAACTTCCTGTAAAAAATTAAGCATCTTTTGGCATCCTTCATTTTCGCCATAAAGTAGTTTACACTTTTTTTCACCACACCAGGTTTGGGGTTTCAGGTTTCAGGTTTCAGACCCGCCTGCCAACGCCTGGGTCACACCGAGGTTACAATGCCCGCATACACGGCAATGGCGGGCAGGTCTCGCGTTTCTCGCTCCTGACACCTGACACCAAAAAGTACGAACAAAAGAATTTATCTCTTGGCGCCCGCATTCTTGAAAAGTGTAAACCGAGGAATGAAGGATGCCCATCTTTTTCATGGGAGAGCACAGCGGGGTTTTGCCACGACAGACTATCGAAGCACTTCCCAAAAAGATATGACAACAAGTTAGTTCGCTTCGCTCACAATTGGAATAATCGAACTTGCAATAGCGCCAATAAATATCTATAACTTCAATAGGTTGTAGAAGTTCCGAGATACTATGGTAGCACGAGATGCAGGGGATGTCAAGCGTATATTGTGGTCTTATGGCAACAAGATGCAATATATAGTAGTATGAGCAGCCAAAGAGGAGGTTCTCCCCGCTAACCACCCTTACGCATTTTGCAGGCTTCTGAACAAATCGAATGCCTGCTTGGGCGTGGCCCCATCGTGAATGACGGCGTTTAGTGCTCTCATCATGGCCACCGGGTGGGGGTTTTGCCAAACATTCCTCCCTAAGTTGACCCCTATGGCACCTTTCTGCATGCCATCGAAAACAAAATCAAAGACTTCCAGCTCGGTTTCGCATTTTGGTCCGCCTGCCATGACCACCGGCACCGGACATCCATTAGTCACCTTTTCAAAATCTTCTGCACAGTAATAGGTCTTTACAATCTTTGCTCCCAATTCAGCGGCAATCCGGCAGGATAGTCCCAGATAGCGCGCGGTTCTTTTCTCAAGCTCTTTGCCAATGGCTGTGACCGCCATAACAGGGATACCATAATCCTCACACTCATTGACAAGCATGGCCAGGCTTTCCAGACTTTGCTTCTCGTAATCACTCCCCACAAAAATGGAAAGACCCACGGCGGCCACGTTGAGCCGGATTACTTCTTCCACAGAGGTGGTGAGGATCTCATTGGACAGGTCTTCGCCGATGACACTGGTGCCACCTGAAACCCTCATAATGATGGGGGTATCACCATCCGGATTCACACAGGTGCGCAGAACCCCCCTTGTTACAAACAGACCGTCGGCATAAGGAAGGAGGTCCCTGATTGTTTCACCAGGTCTCTCGAGACACCTCGTGGGGCCCTGGAAATAACCATGATCTATGGGAAGAAACTGGCAGTGTCCATCCGGCTTGATAAGTCGGGACAGGCGATTTCTCATTCCCCATTCAAGGTTGTCAGCACCTTTAATCGGTTTGCCCTCTGTGGCTTTATGCTCCGACGGCATGTCGGATACATTCCTTGCTTCCAAAACTCCTTGTGCATCTGGCATAGCTATCTCCTTTCTCTTTGGAATCGTGAATCGCCAATCGCGAATATTCAATCCTCTTAGGGCAACCCATAGAGTCTGTCAAGGAGGAATTGGCTTTACCCGTCAAGCGTTCCATAGATCTTAAGAACGCCCAAGCTTCCTTTTCAAGTTATAAAATCGCTCCACGACTTTACATGCTGGCACCCGCCTGCCACCCGCCTGCCGACGCCTGAGACAGTATTCAGCTTATGTGCCGGCACCCGCCTGCCAACGCCACGTACCGCATGCATCTTATATGCTAGCATCTTTGGCAATGGCGGGCAGGTCTCTGGCAATGGCGGGCAGGGCGCCACGGTCGCCGGACAACTGCAATGCCAGCACACACGGCAATGGCGGGCAGGTCGCCACGTACCGCATCGAGTTTACATGCTGGCACCCGCCTGCCAGCGCCACGCTCGCCGAGCAACTGGAATGACAGCACACATGGCAATGGCGGGCAGGTCGACCACTCGACCCTGGCCCAGGACCTGGTTAACTGGTTACGTGCTTGTACATATGAAGTGTGCGCCCCTGGCCCAGACCTGGTTTGGCCCGTGATACCTGATAACATGAAGCACGCGCCAGGGCGGGCAGGGCAGGCCAATTGCGAAGCGAAGCGGAGCTAAGTTCTGATGAGGGAACGCAGTCGGTTCAGGTTCATGCGGTCATAGTCAATCGGTCCTTTTTTCTTCGGGGTTTCAAGGATCTTTGGAAGGCGCTTGAGCTGCGGGTCGTTCAGTATGAAGGAGAAGGCATCGATTCCGATTGCTCCCTCGCCAATGTGCTCGTGTCGATCTATCCTGCTCCCCAGCCCCTTTTTCGCGTCGTTTAGGTGTATTACACAGAGACGGTCAAGACCTATGACTCTGTCAAAGGCCTGCATGGTTTCTTGGTAAGCCGTTTTCGTACGGAGATCATAGCCTGCTGCAAAGACATGGCACGTATCAAGACAAATGCCGATCCTCTCCCTGGCTTCCACCATATCTGAAATATGGGCCAACTGCTCAAAGGTGTAACCCAAATTCGATCCCTGGCCGGCAGTGGTCTCAAGGAGGAGCCGACAGGTAATATTTGGTGTACGGTCAAATATTGTATTGATCCCCCGGGCGATTCGGCCCAAGCCCTCATCTTCTCCTGTGCCCATGTGGGAGCCCGGGTGCATGATCACATAGGGTACGCTTAGCTGAGATGCCCGCACAAGCTCATACTCAAGGGCCTTTACGGACCTCTCATATTTCCTACGTTCAGGCGACGCCAGGTTGATCAAATAGGAAGTATGCGAGCAGATGGACTTTATCCCACTCTTCTTTCTTGCAACATCGAACTGTTCAATATCCCGGTCAGTCAGAGTGCGCTCTTTCCAGGCATTGGCGTTTTTTGTAAATATTTGCAAAGTTGTGCATCCGTGGTCATGGGCGCTATAAACGGCCTTATGCAGCCCGCCTGCAATGGAAAAATGGGCGCCTAGGAGGATCATCTGATGGTTGTGACTCCGTCTTTTCATAATATGCTGGAGAAATCCTTGCGATCTCGACAAAAATGGGTATCGTTAAGGTCTGTCGACAATATATGGCCGAACACGGACAAACGAGAAGCAAAACCACGGAAGACTAATCATTTTTAGAGTATCTCGGGAATGTAGTATCAACCATGGAATACGAAAAACCTGTAAAGGTCCCCATCGAGGATGTTCTGGACCTTCACACCTTTGTTCCTAAAGAGATACCCGACCTGCTGAAAGAATACCTGAATGCCTGCCGGAAGGCCAAGATTTATTCTGTAAGGATTATCCACGGCAAAGGCAAGGGATTTCTGAAAAATCGGGTTCGCGGTTTGCTCAAGGATTTCCCTATGGTCGCCTCCTTCTCAGAGGCTCCGTCCTCCGCAGGCGGCTGGGGAGCCACCATCGTTGAACTCAGAAGAGAGATCGATTTTGACTCACCGGAATGGGCTCACATCCTTGATGAGGGGGCAAGGGCCATGGGCATGCGCGTGGAACAGTCTCAAATAGCCCGGTTTGCCATCCATGCCAGAGAGCTTATGGCCTGGAATCGATTCACCAATCTGACGGCCATTACGGACCCTATTGAAATTGCAGTAAAACATTTTCTTGATACCCTGCCCGTCTTGCCTTTCCTCCCCCCAAGGTCATGGCTTCTTGACATTGGCTCCGGAGGAGGATTTCCCGGCATTCCCCTAAAAATTTTGCGGCCAGACCTGCACCTCATGCTGATCGATGCCTCAAGGAAGAAGGTCAGCTTCCAAAAACATATCATAAGAACCCTCGGCCTTAAAGATATCGAGGCCCGCCATATCCGGGCCGAAGAACTCCGAAGAGAGCTTCAGACCACCCCCACCCTGCCCTCCCCCTTTCCGCCACAAAGACGGCGGATCTTCGACAAGGGGGAGGGTTTGGGTGGGGGTAAAGGCGAATTACGGCCGTATGATGTCATTATGTCAAAGGCTGTTTCAAAGCTGGACAGGTTTCTGGATCAGGCCATTCCATTACTCTGCCGGCCGGGCATAATGATTGCCGTGAAGGGAAGGTCAGTGGAGGCCGAACTTGAAGCTGCGCGTTCAAAAATCGAGGCCGAGGGCCTTGCCCTTACCATGAAAAAATACCGGCTCCCTCACCTTGATATCGAAAGATGCCTGATTATTCTGAGCAATTCCCCAGACCCGCTCAAGGTCCGTCAATCCTTGCCTTGACACGCTGTTGCCGAAACAAAAATGGCTTTACTAAAAGACTGCCATGTAATATCATACCTCGGAATTTTTACAACTCATTTAAATCATGAGCCATTTAGTGGCAATAGATCTCTGCTATCCACACGGACACGTAGTGAAGTCTGCGCTCATGATGGAATGTTGGAACAACCCTATTGTCTATTGCTTCACGGATAGAATGATGGAGTATTGGAGTGCTGGAGTATTGGTGATAAAGGCGGAAAGGATTATTTTTTTCTCTAAACCCATCACTCCAATACTCCAATACTCCCTGGCCCAGCCCTGGCTAATAGGCTATGTGCTTAGATATTGATAGGTGCGCCCCTGGCCCAGACCTGATTTGCCAGCTTGATAGCCTGTAGTAAGCACGAGCACCAGGGCGGGCAGGGCGGCCAATTGGGGCGGAGCCCCTAAGTTCGATATGGAATCTTCCAAAAGACAACAGGCACTCCTTGCTGCCGAGCGTCTGAAGGCCACGGGCAGGCTGGCCAGCGAGATCGCCCATGAACTGAATACCCCCCTTGGCGGTATCCTGATGTACAGCCATCTGCTTATGGAAGATTTGACTGAAGATGACCCGTGCAGGGAAAACATTGTCAAGATCAACAAGTTGGCCCATCGATGTAAAATCATTGTCCAGGGGTTGCTGGATTTTGCACATCAGGAAATCCGTCAGTCAGGGCCGGTTCAGATCAACCGAATTCTGCACAATGTGATTGGCTTTTTGGAAGACCATGTGTTTTTGAAAAATATTTCCGTTGAAACTCACCTTGATCCCGCCCTTCCCAGGGTTGCAGGGGATGAAAACAAGCTGGAACAAGTCTTTGTCAACCTCATTGTCAACGCGATACAATCCATGGACGGAACCGGTACCCTGGCGCTGCGCACCGAGTTTGTTCTTGACTCAAGCCGGGTTCGGATTGAGTGTTCGGATACAGGCTGCGGGATTGACGAGGAGAACCTTGGCAGGATTTTCGAACCCTTTTTTACCACCAAGGAAAAGGGGAAGGGAACGGGTCTGGGCCTCTCCATCTGCCATGGTATAGTGGAACGACATGGTGGAACCATAACCGTTGAGACTCATAAAGGATATGGTTCTACGTTTATAATCTTCCTGCCCGTGGCCGAGAAGGATATTAATGATTGCGGATTGCGGATTGCGGATTGCGGATTGCGGATTTAAAACTCCAAGTGGGAAAAGCAGGTAATGATAGCCAGCCCAAATCCCAAATCCGTACTGTTCTCAAGCCGTCAGCCGCAAATCCGAAATCCGAAATCGAAGGAATTTATGGAGGCGAGTCACAACATCCTGGTGATTGACGATGACGCGTTCATGCGGGACGCCTGTCTCCAGACCCTCACTAAACATGGTCACAGCGTCAGCCTGGCGCAAAGTGGTCGTGAAGGGGTCTCCCTGCTCGAAAAATGGTCATTTGACCTTATCCTCCTCGACTTGAAGATGCCCGGCGAAGACGGGCTATCTGTCCTGGCGAAGATCAAGGACCTGGATCCTGAGACCATGGTCGTCATGATCACGGGATACGGGTCCATTGAAACCGCTGTTAAGGCGATTAAGCTCGGGGCCTTTGACTTCATAGCCAAACCATTCACTCCAGAGGAACTACTCAAATTGGTCAACCGGGTAATGGGACACCGCCGCCTGACCATCGAAAACCTGTATCTCAAGCAAAGCCTAAAACAGGAAACCCCGCACACCGAAATGATCAGTAAAAGCCCTGCCATGGAAAAGGTCAAAGAGATGATAGCCATGGTTGCCCCCACAGACAGTACGGTTTTGGTTCAGGGGGAAAGTGGTACAGGTAAAGGCCTTGTGGCCCGCAAAATCCACGAAATGAATCGGCGGCGGGGACATCCTTTTATATCAGTAGATTGCGGCTCTTTGGTGAGTACCCTGTTTGAAAGTGAGCTTTTTGGTCATGTCAAAGGGGCCTTTACAGGTGCAGATACAACCCAATACGGAAAATTTGAGATGGCCCACGGGGGGACCCTATTCTTTGATGAGATATCGAACATAAGCTTGGAAATCCAGGCCAAGCTCCTCAAGGCGGTGGAAGAAAAGTGCATCTCTAAGGTAGGAGATCACAAGGTCGTCAAAGTCGATGTCCGCCTTATATCAGCCACGAACCGGGATCTTCAAAAGGCCATCGCCGAGCGACTCTTTCGTGAAGACCTGTTCTTTCGACTTAACGTGGTCTCCATACACATGCCGCCTCTGCGGGAGCGTAAAGAAGATATCCCATTGCTGGTGAATCACTTCTTAGACAGGTTTAGCAGGAGACAGGGGAAACCGATTGAGGACCTTTCCCCAAATGCTATGAAGGCACTCACAGAATACCGATGGCCCGGCAATGTCCGGGAACTGGAGAATACTGCGGAGCGGCTGGTGGTATTTGCACGAGACAAGACCATTACCACACAGGACCTTGTCTATTCCAATACAGTGCTATCGAGTGTGCTTACAAGGGAACCGCTTCGCCTGGAGGAAATGGAACGCCTGCACATTATGAAGGTCCTTCAGCGCACGGAGGGGAATAAGAGCCAGGCTGCCCGATTGCTCGGTATTGACCGCAAGACACTCAGAATCAAGATGAAAAAATATGAAATCCCAGCGGCTCCGGAGCACTCTCGGATTCTTACCAGCCCCAGCCATGACGTTTGAATTGACTATTGACTATTGAAGGAAATATCAAATACTTTCTTACCCAATCTTCAATAGTCAATCTTCAATAGTCAATTGTCACCGGACATTGGTAACCCGCAATCCGCATTCCGAAATCCGATATCCCTAGGCCATTGTCAGGGTGATCTCAACGATCTCGGGTTTGCAGAAGAGCCTCACCGGGGCTATAATGGTGCCAATGCCGCGGTTCACATACATGCGCACCTCGGGGTCTTTTTCCGATTCATAAAGGCCGTGGGTATAGGTAACAAAGAGGCCTGCAAGGGAAAACCCCCGCTCCCCGACCGTCGGGACAATGACCTGTCCACCGTGGGTATGACCGGCCATGGATAGTTGAACGTTCCAATCCTTGCATGCCTTGAATATACCGGGCCTGTGAGAAAGGAGCAGGTTGAACTGATGGGGGACAACAAGCGCAGAGATCTCTGCCAAATTCTGAAATTGCGCATCAGTTGCCCAGCGTGAGACCGGATCTTCGACCCCTATTATATTCAACACCCCCTCCAGCCCCTTTGTTGCGCAGTGGCTATCGCTTAACATGGATATCCGGGTCTTTGAAAAACCATCTCTCATAGCGTTTATGCCTGTGTAGTAATCGTGATTTCCGTATACACCAAAAACGCCAGCAGGCGCTTTGAGGTCGTCAAGGAGTTCAAGACAACCATGAATATAGGCGGGATTGTGGTTTACGTAATCGCCTGTGAGGACAATTAGATCCGGTTTGAGGGCATTGGCCCTGGACACCACCTTGGCTATGGTTTCAAATGATATAAACGGCCCCGCGTGAAGATCCGTGATGTGGACAAGCCTGAACCCGCAAAGGTCGGGGTGAAGCCCGCTGTATGATAGGACCACCCTGGATATTTCTGTGGTCTTGTTCTCATAATAGCTGCCATAGGCCAACACACCAAAGGAAGTCCCTGCGAGTGTTCTTGCTGAATTTCCCAGAAAACCTCGCCTATCTTTATCAAACCGAGGCCACACCCGGGACAACATTGATCCTGTATGCCAAATGAGTAAAAGGAGCATACCCGAACAAGCCGATGCGACCATAAGAATGGCGTAGGGAAATACAATAAGCTCCCGATGCCACCAGGGAAGTTGATCCAGGATGTGGTTTGTTCTCAAGTACAAAAAGGGAACGGTGTTTATGCTGAGGCTGACAAGAGATGAGATGATGACCCTTGCCATGTTCGAAAGCCTCAGGGGAAGCATGACACGGATGAGGACATATTGAAGTGCCACTACGACAAGAAATGAAGATACGACAATGGCAAAAAAGAGGGTCATGGAGGACTAATTGAAAGTGCCTAAAGTCAGAGTATCTATTTCCTGTACCTTATGCTCAAATGACTGACCGCCTTGCCCAGAGCCCTTCTCAGTTCTTTGCCCTTCCCTTCTCCGGCAAGGTACCCCCTAATGAGATCCTTCTTTATGTCCGCACTCCCGGTCCGGCCATCTTTGAGGAGGGTCACACGGTATGCATCTTTTTTCTTGGTTTGGTTGACAGCCATGAGCTGAACACGCTTGTCTAGTTTGTGTACCTCTTCTTGCAGGGTCTCTTCCACCAAACGCATCGTCAATCTTGGCATTTTTTCAAGCCCTTTCGTCTTGCCCCTAGTTAAAGATATCGTACTCGACAAACAAGAGGCCTGTCAAGGAATAGAAGAGAGTCGGCTGTGGTCATGCCAGCTTCAAGTTTCGTTGGAAAACGAAACCATTATATGGTATAAGGCCTCCCCACAAAAATGTTTACCTTCCTTACAGGGGTGCGAAGCACTGCCGCAAGGCAGAACCTCCGCCCTTAAGGGCGGGAGAGGCTTCAAACCATGCACTACGTGTACATCATCATTGTGGAAGTACCCTGACCATACCGGGGTGTTTTGAACCGCCACTGGGGCAAAATTCTCCACCAAGCATATCTCGTGCACAAACCGTAATAGATCTTGGATTTTAAGATTAGCCATAATATCCAGATGTTATAACGTTCTTTGCCAGAAGGATTCTTTCGGCCACGGTTGGCACGGAATTGGTATAAGAGAACTTAAGGGCTTCGCCCCATTTGGAGTATTGGAGCAATGGAGTACTGGAGTGATGGGTTTACCTGCCCGCCATTGCCGGAGATGCTAGCATGTGAGCTTGGCGCCGTACGTGGCGCTGGCAGGCGGGGAAGAATAAAAACAATAATTTTTTTCTGCTCTTACCACCCACTATTCCAGTACTCCCTGGCCCAGACCTGTTTTCAAGGGCAACTGCTTGTTTCGCGGACGTCGCGCCAGGGCGGGCCAACACTCCATCATTCCATCTGAATGGCATAAACCTGCCCGCCAATGCCTGTTCACCCATGCCGAACCGCGCCGACTTATTCATGGCAGGCGGACCTAACGAGGGCACCCGCGGTAGGCGATGGCAGGCGGGTCAAGCGCGACCAACAAATCTACAATTTCGATAGGTTGTAGAACTCCCCAGACGTAGTTATGTTCTTCTCAGGCAAAGGCGAAGTCATACTGATTATTGACGACGCAGAATGTATTAGAGATTCCTGTTGTCAGGTCTTGACCAAAGCGGGATATCGGGTAGAAACGGCCGTTAACGGAGAAGTGGGCCTGGCCAAGGCCAGAGAAATCGGGCCCGATGTCGTCTTGGTCGATCTCGATATGCCTGGCGCCTCTGGTCTTGAGGTCATGGATCGATTGAATGAGGTCAACCGAGGGATCATCAAGGTCGTGGTGACAGGAAACACCTCTATCGATTTGGAAGAAGAGATCATTCGTAAACGTCGAGCTCTGAGCTACCTTGCCAAGCCTTTTTCCCCGGATCAATTGAAGCAGGTTGTCCGAAGAGCGCTGGACAGTAAGGCAGTAGGCAGTGGGTAGTGACTTTCAATAAGTTGTAGAATTTCCAGCACATAAACAAAAGGAGGATTGCCATGGTTCTTGATCCAACCAAGTACGCGGACTGGCAGATTTCCGAAGCAGCCGAAAAAGACATGCCCACTCCCGATGAGTGGCGCGAAAAACTGGGCCTGCAAAAGGAGGAGGTGATCCCTTACGGCAGACTCTGTAGACTCGATTTCATGAAGATTATTGACCGGCTCAAAGACAAACAGGACGGCAAGTATATCGAGGTGACCGCCATTACTCCCACCCCCCTTGGCGAAGGGAAGAGCACAACCGCCGTCGGCCTCATGGAGGGCATGGGCAAGCGCGGATTGAATGTGGGCGGGTGTCTCCGCCAGCCCTCGGGCGGCCCGACCATGAATATCAAGGGGACAGCAGCCGGAGGGGGCAATGCCCTGCTCATCCCCATGACAGAATTCTCTATGGGCCTCACCGGAGATATCAATGACATCATGAATGCCCACAATCTGGCCATGGTCGCTCTCACTGCCAGAATGCAGCACGAGCGCAATTACAATGATGAACAACTGCAAAGGCTCACCGGCATGCGTCGGCTGGAGATTAACCCTACCAGAGTGGAGATGGGGTGGATTATCGATTTTTGCGCCCAGAGCCTCCGAAATATCATCATAGGCATGGGTGGCCGTATGGACGGATTCACGATGCAGTCCAAGTTCGCGATTGCGGTGAGCTCCGAACTCATGGCCACTCTGTCCATAGTGAGAGACCTGGCAGATCTGCGCGAAAGATTGGGCAACATCACCGTGGCCTTTGACAAGAGCGGCAACGCGGTGACCACAGGCGACCTGGAGGTGGGCGGTGCGATGACCGCCTGGATGCGCAATACGATCAACCCCACCCTCATGTGCACTGTTGAGTACCAGCCCTGTATGGTCCATGCCGGTCCTTTTGCAAACATTGCGGTTGGCCAGTCGTCCATCATTGCTGACCGGATTGGCCTGAAGATGTTTGATTATCATGTGACGGAAAGCGGTTTTGGTGCTGACATAGGGTTTGAGAAATTCTGGAACGTCAAATGCCGGTACAGCGGCCTCAAGCCTCAGGTGTCAGTCCTTACAACCACGATTCGAGCACTGAAGATGCACGGTGGTGGTCCCAAGGTGGTCGCAGGGCTGGCGTTGCCCGAAGCCTACACCAAGGAAAATCTCGACCTCCTCGAGAAAGGCCTCCCCAACATGCTGCATCACATCAATATCATCAAAACAGCGGGCATCAATCCGGTTGTGTGCGTCAACTGTTTTGCCACCGACACCAAGGATGAAGTCGCCATGGTGAGAAAAGCCGCCGAGGCGGCTGGTGCCCGGTGTGCCGTGTCTACCCACTGGGCAGATGCCGGTAAGGGTGCCCTGGAGCTGGCCGATGTTGTGAAGGAGGCCTGCGAGGACGAGAACGACTTCAATTTCCTGTATCCCGTGGAGATGAAACTGCGGGAGCGGGTTGAAAAAATCGCCAAAGTAGTTTATGGAGCAGACGGGGTGGCCTGGACCCCCGAAGCCGAGGGGAAAGCCAAGATGCTTGAAGCCGACTCTAAGTACGACGACTACACCACCATGATGGTTAAGACCCATCTTAGCCTCACCCACGACCCGGCCCTTAAAGGGGTCTCCAAGGGCTGGACGATGCCCATTCGCGACGTGCTGATTTACTCTGGAGCCAAGTTTCTTTGCCCCTGCGCTGGCACTATCAGCCTGATGCCGGGAACCTGCTCAAACCCGGCCTTTCGCCGCGTTGATGTGGATGTGAAGACAGGGAAGGTGAAGGGGCTATTTTAGATTGGTCATTGGTCATTGGTCAGTAACAGAGTGCCTAAAGTGAGCTAAAGTGAACTAAAGTGAGCTAAAGTGCCTAAAGTTAAAAGATGAAACACAGTTCTATTGGTTTTGTTGGTTCCGTTGGTTTGATTGCTTAGAAACCACTGAAACAAATCTAACCAATCCAACTAACGAAACGAGTAAGCAAGCAGTTTCTTCAAGTCCCTGGCCCAGACCGGGACAACAGGCTTAGTAGATTAGTTTAAGCATGTAGCGCCCCTGGCCCAGACCCTGGCCCAGACCGGGTTTTTCTCTCCGTGGCATTGTCCAGCTTCTGTCGCGCCAGGGCGGGCCGGGTTTGCTTTGCATCAGCATTTTCGATTCGCTGTCGCACCAGGGCGGGCAGGGCGGGCCTCAACTTTAGCTCACTTTAGGCATTTTAGGCACTATAGATCACTTCTCTATGGACAATCGTCAATCGTCAATCAAAAAAAGGGGGTTATCATGGCAGCACAGCTTATCAAAGGAGGGGCAATCTCAAAGGAGATCCGTGAAGAAATTGCTAAAGAGATTCAGGATCTCAAAGAAAAACATGATGTAACACCAGGATTGGCTACCATCCTGGTAGGTGAGGACCCGGGCTCAAAGGTCTATGTGGGGCAAAAGGAGAAGGCTTGTAACAACCTCGGCATCTATTCTGCCAGGACCGATCTTCCCGCTGATACCTCAGAAGCCGATTTACTGGACCTGGTAAAAAAGTTGAACAATGATCCGAAGATCCATGGTATCCTAGTCCAGTTGCCTCTGCCGAAGCATATTGATGCCACACGGGTCATTTATGCGATCGATCCTGACAAGGATGTGGACTGTTTTCATCCAGTCAATGTGGGCAAATTGATGATCGGCGCCGGCCGCTTTCTTCCCTGCACGCCGCACGGGATCGTGGAACTGCTGAGGCGCTCAGACATTACCACTGAGGGCAAACACGTAGTGGTGGTGGGGAGAAGCAATATCGTGGGCAAACCCGTAGCGAATCTGATGTTGCAGCCACCTCCCGGAGGGAACGCAACCGTAACCCTTTGTCACACGGGAACAAAAGATCTGGCAACCCACACCAGAATGGCAGACATCTTGATCGTGGCAGTGGGTCGTCCTAAGACAATCACTGCTGACATGGTCAAAGAAGGGGTCGTGGTGATAGACGTGGGTGTCAATCGTATTGGCAAGACCCCTGAGGGAAAAGCGATTCTGGCAGGCGACGTTGACTTTGATTCGGTCCAGGAAAAGGCATCAGCTATTACGCCCGTGCCGGGGGGTGTTGGCCCTATGACCATCACCATGTTGATGAGAAACACGCTGGAGGCGGCAAAGCCGCTGTAAATTGAGGAATTGAGGGATTCAGGTATTGAGGTATTCGGAATTGGTGAACCGTGAATTGGATGCCTGATGCCGGATACCGGATGCCCGATGGAAGAACGAGATATCATGGATCTGGTATCAGGAATCAGGTATCGGCCAGACACGAAGTGCATCTTTTCAAGCCGTCAGGCGCAACCTTGCGCTAAACGATTTTAGAATAACGACATAAACCGGAAGAAAGAGGAAAAAAGGATGGCAAGGAAGATAATCCCGTTCACAAAGCCCCGGTGTCCCGGCATCTTTTGTGAGGCCAGCACCCGTATACTAAAAGAGGCGGCCCAGGACGGCGTAAAGACTTATGTACAACGCATGGAGGAGCGTGCCATTCAGCCTTGCCTGTTTGGCCAGGGAGGCACCTGCTGCCGGAACTGCTCCTTCGGTCCCTGCATGATGATTGAGGATGTTCCTGAATCGATCGGTATTTGCGGGGCAACGCCTGCCACGGTTGCAGCACGTAATTTCTGCCGTATGGTTGCCTGCGGTTCAGCAGCCCACATGGATCACGGCCGTGAGACAGCCCTGACTTTTTTAGCCGCTGCCAAGGGAGAGGCTCCCTTTGAGATCAAGGACGAAAAGAAGCTTCATTTCTTGGCAGAGCTTTACAAGGTCAAGACCGAGGGTCGCAGCAAAGAAGATATTGCCATCGAGCTGGGAGAAAAGGTCCTTGCCGAATTTGGCCAGCAGGAAGGAGCCCTTGTAATGACCACCCGGGCGCCCACTAAACGACAGGAGTTGTGGAAGAAGTTGGGAGTCATTCCCCGGGGCGTTGACAGGGAGGTCGTCGAAATCATGCACCGGACCCACATGGGGACCGATCAGGATTACAGGAGCCTTATCTTCCAGGCCACCCGGTGTGCTTTGGCCGACGGTTGGGGGGCTTCGATGATAGCCAGCGAGCTTCAGGACATCCTGTTTGGCACGCCTGTGCCTCTTCGAGCTGTGGTCAACCTTGGGGCCCTTTCCGAGGATCATGTAAATATTGTGATCCATGGCCATGAACCCCAGATGCCGGAGGCCATGGCCATGGTGGCCCAAGACCCGGAGATAGTTGCAGCGGCCCAGGAAGTGGGGGCAAAAGGGATCAACCTGGCAGGCGTGTGCTGTTCGGGAAACGAGGTGTTGATGCGCCACGGCATTGCCATCGCAGGTAGCTTTATTCAGCAAGAGGTGGTACTGGCCACCGGTGCGATCGAGGCGATGGTGGTCGATGTGCAGTGCGTCATGCAGGGCCTGGCAGAGGTCGCCAAATGTTTCCATACCGAGCTGATTACCACCTCGTCTCGGGCCATGATCGAAGGTGCCACCCACATTGAATTCGACCACCACCGTGCACTTGAGATTGCAAGAGATATCACCCTTCGAGCCATTGGCAAGTTTAAGCAACGGAGGAGAGTCCACATTCCTGACCGCAAGATGGACGTGGTAGCGGGCTTTAGCCACGAAACGATTAATCATATATTGGGCGGGGCCTTCAGGGCCTCCTACCGGCCCTTGAATGACAACATCATCAACGGTCGCATCCGCGGCGTGGGCGCGGTCGTGGGGTGTGACAGCTGCTGGGTGGAGTCCGGGCGGGTGCACACAACGGTGGTCCAGGAACTGATTGCCAACAACGTGCTCGTGCTGGTAACCGGGTGCGCGGCCACGGCCTGCGGCAGAGAAGGGTTCTTGAGACCCGAGGCTGCAGAACTAGCAGGTCCCGGCCTCAGAGAAGTTTGCGAGACCGTGGGTATGCCGCCTGTTTTGCACATGGGCTCGTGCGTGGACAACAGCCGGATCTTGATTGCGGCCACCGAGATTGTCAAGGAAGGGGGTCTGGGCGACGATATCAGCCAGATCCCCACGGCCGGTTGCGCACCGGAATGGATGAGTGAAAAGGCCATAGCGATTGGTCAATACTTTGTAGCCAGCGGGGCTTTTGTTGTATTTGGGAGGACCTTTCCGACTACAGGGAGTAAAGTTGTGACCGACTTCCTGTTCAGAGAGATAGAAGAGCTGTACGGCGGACTGTGGGCGGTTGAATCTGAGCCGACAAAGATGGCGCAGATGATGATCGAGCATATTGAGAGAAAGCGAGAGGCCTTGGGGATTCAGGAAAAGAAGGAAAGAATCCTCTTTGACATGGCCATGAGGCGGGAATTGTAAAGATGGAAGAAAGCAAATCAGGATCTGTGATGGTTGTTGGTGGGGGTATTGCCGGTATTCAGGCATCCTTGGACCTGGCTGGTTTAGGCTATTATGTCTACCTGATAGAGAAGGCAGGATCTATCGGTGGCGTGATGGCTCAACTGGACAAAACCTTCCCCACCAATGACTGTGCCATCTGAATCCTGGCGCCCAAGCTGGTTGAGGCCGGTCGGTCACCGAACATAAGAATCATCACCAAAGCTGAACTGATCTCAGTGAAGGGCGAAGTGGGCCATTTTACTGCCAGGGTGCGCCGACAACCCCGCTATATCGATGGAGATCTGTGCACGGCCTGTGGCATATGTGCCACGTATTGCCCTGTGATCATCAGTGACGATTACAACGAAGGCCTGGCCCCAACCAAGGGCCTGCACAGGGATTATGCCCAAGCCGTTCCCGCAAGTTTCTACATCGATCCTGCACTTTGTCTTTTCCATAAGCATGAAATGTGCCGCATATGTGTATCAGCCTGTCAGGCCCAGGCGATCAACCTTTACGAGCGAGAAGAAATGTTGGACCTGAAAGTAGGTGCGGTCATCCTTGCTCCGGGGTTTGGTCGTATCAGTGAAGAGGTGTTGTCAAGATACGGATATGGTCGTCTCCCCGATGTAGTCACTGGTATGGAATTCGAGCGCATGACGTCGGCCTCCGGTCCCACTATTGGAAAGGTCCTCAGGCCTTCTGACGCCCAGCATCCCAATCGCGTTGCCTTTCTCCAGTGCATAGGCACAAGAGATGTTTCGTGTGGAAACGGGTATTGTTCTTCGGTTTGCTGCATGTATGCGATTAAGGAGGCCGTGGTGGCAAAAGAGCACGACCCGGATCTTGAGATCTCAATATTCTACTTGGACATGCGGACTCAGGGCAAGGAGTTCGATTACGCCAGGCTCCGGGCCAAAGAGAAGGGTATCCGTTTTGTGCGCAGCCGCGTTGCAGGCGTTCAGGGAAAGGGTAAGCTTCTTGAGATCTCATACGTCGATGAGGCGGGGAAACATCTTGAGGAAAGCTTTGATATGGTGGTCCTTCCCGAAGGGCTTGAATCACCCCGTGATGCTCAATCCTTGGCCAAGGCTACTGGCATCGATTTGAACCATTACGATTTTTGCAGCACCCGGCCCTTTTCTCCGCTCGAAACCACCCGTCCGGGCATCCTTGTGGCTGGCGCCTTCCAGGGTCCCAAGGATGTCCCAGAGAGTGTCACGGATGCCAGCGGTGCAGCCGCCCTTGCTGCCGAGGTGTTGAAGGAGGTCCGGGGCACGGAAATAGAAACCAAGACCTATCCGGCTGAGATCGAAATAGACGAGGAGCCCCGCATCGGGGTGTTTGTCTGCTCTTGCGGGACCAATATTGGGGGTGTGGTCGATGTACAGGCGGTGGCCGACTATGCGGCAACCCTAGACAATGTTGTGTTTGCCGACACGAATCTTTATAGCTGTGCACAGAACACGCAGGAAGCCATCACTGAAAAGATCAAGGAAAATCGCCTGAATCGCGTGGTGGTGGCCGCCTGTACGCCGCGAACCCATGAACCGTTGTTTCAGGAAACCCTGAAAGATGCTGGTCTGAACCGGTGTCTGTTTGAGATGGCCAATACCAGGGATCATTGTTCGTGGGTTCACGCCACGCTCCCCAAAGAGGCTACGCAAAAATCTAAGGACCTGACCAGGATGGCGGTGGCCAAGGCACGTAGGCTTCAGCCACTTCCAGAAGAGAAACTCCCTGTGACTCAGAAGGCCCTGGTCATAGGCGGTGGTATGGCAGGTATGGCAGCGGCTTTGAATATTGCGGGCCAAGGATTCGAATGCTTTTTGGTAGAAGAATCAAGAGAGCTTGGGGGAAATCTAAGACGCATGCGGTTTACGCTCTCTGGTGACGACCCGAAGCAAGTCCTTCAGGATACAGAGGCAAAAGTAAGTTCTCATCCCCTTATACACGTGTACACGAACGCCTGTGTTGAACGTGTTTCAGGGTATGTGGGCAACTTTATCACTTCGATCCGTACACAAGACAGGTCCGAGACTTTAGAGCACGGAGTGTTTGTTGTAGCCACAGGCGGAAAGCCTTATGAGCCGAAACAGTATCTGTACGGCAAGTCGCGCCAGGTTGTCACTCAGGGTGAACTGGAAGAGAGGCTGACCAGACCTGAAGAGGCAAAAGGGATAAACGATGTTGTAATGATCCAGTGTGTGGGCTCCAGGGGTGAGGACCTGTCCTATTGCAGCAAGGTGTGCTGCGGACAGGCTGTAAAGAATGCCTTAAAGATGCTGGAATTAAATCCTTCTGCCCACATCACTGTCTTATATCGCGACATGCGCACTTACGGATTTGCGGAGGATTACTATCAATTGGCCAGGGAAAAGGGCGTGATGTTTGTTAGTTTTGAGAAGGACCATCCCCCTGAAGTGACTGAAAAAGAGGGGAGCATCCAGGTTGAATTTCTGGACAAGATTTTAGGGGAAAAAGTCGTCCTTGAACCTGATCTGTTGGCCCTGAGTGTGGGTATCGTACCGAGCCAGTCTGAGGCGCTGTCAAAAATCCTCAAGACCCCACTTACGGGTGACGGATTTTTCTTGGAAGCGCATCCCAAGCTTCGGCCGGTGGAGTTTTCCGTAGAGGGCGTGTATCTTTGCGGTCTGGCTCATGGGCCCAAGCCGATTTCTGAATCGGTTGCCCAAGCGAAGGCTGCTGCCGGCAAGGCGTGTATTCCCCTGGCCAAAGGGTATGTCACGGTTGAGCCTATTGTCTCTTCGGTTGATACCGATACCTGCATAGGATGCGGAATTTGTGAGAGTCTTTGCCCTTACTCGGCTATAAGGATGATAAGGGTTGCCAAGAAGAAAAAGGCCGAAACGATCTCGGCTTCATGCAAGGGATGCGGGATATGCGCAGCCCATTGCCCCTCCTTTTCGATATCCATGGGTGGGTTTACGAATGAACAGATATTGAGCCAGATAAGGGCTCTTGCCGCAAGTGATTAGTGATTGGTTGAGTTGTTGAGTAGTTAAGTAGTCGAATGGTTGAGTGGTTTAGCAGAATTGAATCATTTATCCACTCAACGACTCAACGACTTAACTACTCAACCAATAGGAAATGACGAGTGACGAATGACAAGTGACTGATGACGGCGAACGGAGTGAGCTGAGTGACAAACAACACGTTTGAGCCAAAGATACTTGGTTTTCTCTGCAACTGGTGCTGCTATGCGGCAGCGGACTCGGCCGGCGTGGCTCGTTTTCAATACCCGCCAAATATCAGGGCTATCAGGGTTATGTGTACCGGAAGAATGGATCCGCTGTTTATTATCGATGCCTTCTGTGTGGGGACGGACGGGGTCTTTGTCGGTGGTTGACAACTTGACGAATGTCATTACCAGGTCGGTAATTATGATGCCATAGTAACCACACACGTTACCAGGAAGGTCATGGAAGTTGTGGGCGTGAAGCCCGAAAGGCTTGCCCTTGACTGGGCTTCGGCTGCTGAGGCATCCCTGTTCGTGGAGTTGATAACAAAATTTACAAGCCTGCTGAAGGAACTGGGGCCATTGGGGGAAGCTGAAGGAATTTCCAGAGAGGAATCGAAGTTGAAACTCCTGGCAGCCAGGTCTGCCGTGAAAAGTGTTAAACTGCGCACACGATTTGCCAAGCTTGCCCAGGATCTAAGACAGGGAGATGGGTATGCCCCTGATGTGATTGAAGCAAAGATGGGCGAGAAAGTCAATGATGCGATAATCCGTGAGATATCAAAGCAGGAGAAGGCGATTGTGGAATTCGGAGTGCGGAATAGCGGAATAGATGAAAAAAACAGCCTGATAGTATAGGAATTTCCATGTTTAAGCGGCGTAGCCGCGTTGTATAAAATCGCGCAGCGATTTTATAAGGAGTCTTCCTTGACTATAACGAAGAATGATTTGCAGCATCAATTCAAGTTTGAACTGACCGCAATGCCTGGTGGCGAGCTGGTGAAACGCTGTTTTGCCTGTGGCAGTTGCACAGGTATCTGTCCGGTAAACAGGGAAAACCCTGTTTATGATCCACGGAAGATCATTCATATGATCATCATTGGCCTCAGGGAACGGACCCTTGCTTCTGAAATGATTTGGCAGTGCACCTCTTGTGACACCTGTGAGTTTGTTTGTCCCCAGGAAGTACGTATGAGTAATGTCATCAATGCCCTCCGGCAGATGGCCATCAGTGGTGAATACGTTGATATTCCGACCTTACAAGAATGGGGCAGGATAGCAAGGGTGAAGGCGGGACGCTGTGTAGGCTGTTTAACTTGTATCCGTATGTGTCCATTTGAGGCTCTCTATATAGAAAAGGAGAAACGGGCTTTTGTCAGAATCGATCCCTTAAAGTGCCGTGGATGTGGCCTTTGTACGGCTGAATGTCCACGTGGGGCTATTGACATCGGCGATAAAGATGGCAGGCTGCTAATTCCTCCCCGGGAAAGAGAAGAGATAGCGGCGGTTTTAGCGAGTAGCTAGCTTCCGAGGTGCATAAAATATTTGTTGTAAAATACCTATGGGTATTCTTTAGATCAGAATCGAAGTTAACTAATAGGGTGTGAGCTATGATTGTTGGGACGAGAAAACCATTTAGCGAGATCAAAGACGTTGTTTCCGGCGATAGCAAGATATTGATCGTTGGTTGTGGTACGTGTGTTGCCGTATGTCTAGCTGGTGGGGAGACAGAGGTGACTATACTCGCTTCCCAGCTGCGTATTGCCCTGGGCCTGGGAGGTCACGACGTGCACATTGACGAGGCTGTAGTCGAGAGACAGTGTGACCGGGAGTTCTTAGTTGATCTCAGCAAAAAGAAAAACGTGACCGATTACGATGTTATTGTTTCAATGGCCTGCGGGGCCGGGGTGCAGTTACTTAGCGATGTATATGATCAGAACCTGGTAGTTCCTGCGTTGAATACTGTTTTTATTGGTGTAGCAGAGGGACCGGGCATATGGACGGAAAGATGCCAATCTTGTGATAACTGCGTGCTGGCAGAAACTGCGGGTATCTGTCCAATAACCATGTGTGCCAAGGGCCTTTTGAACGGACCATGTAGCGGAACCAGGCATGGGAAATGTGAGGTTAATGCGGAAATTGACTGTGCATGGGTGAAGATATATGACCGGCTGGCTGCTCGTGGCGACCTTGAGTGTATAAGCAAGGTGCTCCCTCCGCGGAAGAATAGCAGGCAGGCCCATCCGGCTGTGCTAACTCACGAAGCCTATAAGCGGAGATTCGTTAAAGATGAGAAAATCGTTTAAAGAAGCCTTGGCGTCGGGAAAGTTTCTAGTGACGGCACAAATTGTTCCCCCAAAGGGAATGGATATAGGTACCCTCACCCCTATCGTCAAGGACTTGAACGATGTGGTTGACGCCTTGGGCATAGCAGATAACCCAAGGGCTGTTATGTCCATGAGTCCATGGGGCATTTGTCGGTTAGTTTTAGAAAACGGCGGGGATGCGATCATGCACGTTAGTTGCCGTGATCGAAATCGGATAGCATTACAGTCTGACCTCTTGGGGGCAGCTTCCTTAGGGATAAGAAACGTTCTTTGTATAAGTGGTGATCACATCCGGTTTGGCGATCACATCGACGCCATGCCAGTACATGACCTTGACTCAGTCCAGCTTTTAGAGACGGTCCGTTCTTTGACTCAGGGTCGAGATATGGCTGGTCAGAAGCTTGTGGGTATACCAGAGTTTTGCGTGGGTGCAGTGGCCAATCCAGAGGCTGACCCCTTGCCCCCGCAACTCCTTAAGTTTCAGAAAAAGATGCAGGTCGGTATTGACTTTGTACAGACCCACCCGGTTTTTAACTTAGACAATCTCGTGCCATTTGTGGACCAGGCCAGAGAAAAAGGGGTCAAGCTGATAGCTGGTGTCCGTCTTTTGATGGCCGAGGAGGTTTCCAGCTATAAGGACGGTAGCTACCCGGGTCTCTTCATACCAGAGGATCTTTTGGCAGAGATCCAAGGCATCAAGGTCGAAAAGAGCGTGGAGATAGCGGCTCAACTTATCAAAGCGATGAGAGAGAAAAAGCTGTGCGATGGGATTCATATTTCAGCCCCCGGGCATGAAGGGAAGATTATGAATATCATCAAGGCGGCTGGAATTTAGATTAAGGAATAAAAGCTTATGCTTTACACTATCGCCTTATACGTTGCCCTGACAATTTTTGGGCTCGGTTTGATATATAAGGTATCTCTCTGGTTCCGATACAGTATCGGCATGGATGCCGTAGATCTCCCTACTTCAAGAAGGGTTTCTGCGGCCATCAAGGGCATTATATCGACCTTGTTCAGCGTGAAAGTCCTTACCTTGCTGAGGGTCTTTATACTTGATGTAGTCTTGCAGATAAGGATATTGAGGGAGGACTTTCTCCGGTGGTTCATGCACATGTGTATGTATGGCGGTTTTATGCTGCTCCTTCTGATGCACGCTCTGGATAAGTTTATCACCTCGGTCTTATTTACAGACTATTATTCGACACTCAATCCTTTTATGTTTTTGAGGGATCTATTTGGCGCCCTCGTGATCCTGGGATTAGCTATTGCCCTTTACCGGCGGTTTATTTTGAAGGTATCACATCTGGCAACAAAGGCCATGGATCACTACGCCATAATTATCCTGGCTGTTATTATGATCTCTGGCCTTGTTTTGGAAGGCACAAAAATAGTGTCTTACTCCAATTATCAGGAGATGGCCGAGGAGTATGCCGATCTGGAACAAAAAGAAGAGATTAGATCTTTGGAAGCATTTTGGGTGAAAGAATTTGAAATGGTCTCCCCTGATATAAAAGGGCCGGTTGATGTGAAGAGCCTGGACAAGGGCAAGGAACTACATGAAATGAGCTGTGCCGGTTGTCATTCCCGCCCGCAATGGGCATTTATGGGCTATGGAGTGGCTAAAGCTATTAAGCCAGTGGCCTTATCTCTGGATAGGGCTAATGTACATACCTTACTCTGGTATATACATTTCTTGACCTGCTTCTTCGCCCTGGCCTATCTTCCTTTCAGTAAGTTTTTTCATATCATTGCCAGTCCAGTTAGCCTCCTGGCCAATGCTGTCATGGAGAAAGGGAGATCAGACAGGGCCAATATAGCCACGAAACAGGCCATTGAACTGGATGCGTGCACCCACTGTGGGACCTGCAGTTTGCGCTGCTCCGTTGCACCGGTTCTTGAGGAAATTCCTAATGTGAACATTCTTCCCTCGGAAAAGATGCCTTCATTGAAGGCACTTGCCTCTGGCAAGGAACTGAGCGAAAAAGAACTCAGGATTATTCAGGAGGGGACCTATCTGTGCACTGATTGCAGGCGTTGTACCGTAGTCTGTCCGGTTGGTATCAACCTGAATGATTTGTGGTCCAACATGAAGGAGTATCTTGTTCAAAAGGGTTACCCGGAACCCATGGTTTGGGCCAGGGAAGCTATCGGTGCTGAGTACAGTTTAATAAATATGCAGGATAAGGTCCTATCCCTTACATCTGCTGACAGAGGATTTCAAGATGAGGTAACCCCATTGGCCCGGGTAAATACCTACTCGGTTTGCTTTGGTTGTGAGAATTGTACAACAGTATGTCCTGTGGCGGGTAACTACGATAACCCGCGGGAAGTCCTGGGGCTGTTGCCGCATCAGATTATGCACTCTCTTGGGTTGGGACTCAGAGATCTGGCTTTTGGTTCAAGAATGCTATGGGATTGTCTCACCTGTTATCAGTGCCAGGAACACTGTCCCCAGGGGGTATGCGTGACCGATGTGCTCTACGAGCTAAAGAACATGGCCTTCAGGCATCTGAAGGAAGTAGCCTAGAGCGGCAAAGAAATAGTAGGCACTCTTAACCGTGAACCAAAGGTTTCACATATGAAGTTTGCAATATTTCTCGGCTGTAATATCCCGGTACGTCTGAAACAGTATGAGACGGCCTCAAGGGCAGTTCTGGGGGAACTCGACGTGGAACTGGTGGATATTGCAGAGTTTAATTGTTGTGGATATCCATTGAGAAATATCGACTCAAAGGCTTTTGTGCTCTCTTCAGCCAGAAATTTGGCATTGGCGGAAAGGCAAAATCTAACCATGATGGTCTTGTGCAAATGTGGCTACGGAACGCTCCGCATGGCAGACCATCTTATGAAGGAGAATGCCTCCTTGCGTGAAGAGGTTAACGAGATCCTCGCGAAAGAAGGCTTGAAATATGAAGGAAATATTGAGGTCAAGCATCTTCTAAGCGTTCTTTTCAACGACGTGGGTATTGAGGCAATCAAGGAAAAGATAACCAGGCCTTATAAAAATCTCAAGATTGCCACCCATTACGGATGCCACGCATTGCGTCCCAGCAACATTGTTCAATTTGATGATCCGGTGGCTCCTACCCTCTTTGATCAAGTGGTAGAGGTTACAGGTGCCCAGAGCATCTACTGGCCAAGCAAGCTTGAATGTTGCGGAGCCCCTATGTTGGGAATAAATAATGATTTGTCTATGAATCTAACAGAAAAAAAACTGACAGACGGAAAGCAATCTGGTGCAGATTATTTGTGCGCTGCCTGTCCGTTCTGCCAAATACAATTCGATACTGTTCAGGAGATGATCCTCTCCAAACAGGGTGCAGACCATCATCTCCCCTGTATCCTTTATCCACAACTCCTTGGGCTTTCTATGGGTATCGATAGCAAGACCTTAGGATTAGAGAGGAACCGGATAGATATAACAGAGATAGAGAGGTTTTTGTCGGCAGTTTGAGATGTGTATAGAGCTAAGCCTATGATACAAAAAGAGATAAAGATGGCAGAGAGCAAGGTCGGGGCGGTTATGGTTGTCGGCGGTGGTATCGGCGGCATACAGGCGGCTCTTGATCTCGCAAGTTCCGGCTATTATGTATATCTGGTTGAAAGGTCGGCGGCCATTGGTGGCAGGATGTCACAGTTGGATAAGACATTCCCGACCAATGACTGCGCCATGTGCATTCTTGGGCCAAAATTGGTGGAGTGCGGCCGGCATATTAATATAGAGTTGTTGACTCTATCAGAGGTGGACAGCATTTCAGGGGAAGAAGGAGATTTTGAGGTTAAGGTTATTCAATACCCCCGTTATGTCGACATGAATAAATGTATTGCCTGCGGTATATGCGCTGAAAAATGTCCCAGAAAAGTAGACAATGAATACAACGCACGTCTCGGAAAACGGAAAGCGATATATCTTAAGTATCCCCAGGCGATTCCCCTTAAGTATGCCATTGACGACAGAAGCTGCATATACTTCCGAAAAGGGAAATGTAAGGCCTGCGAGAAATTCTGTCCTGCCGATGCAATTGATTTTGAGGATAAGTCAAGAGAACTTACTATCAGAGTGGGATCGATAGTCCTGTCCCACGGCTTTGCAACCTTCGATCCAGCCACTCGTGATATCTATGGCTACAGTAGATATCCCAACATAGTAACCAGCCTGGAATTTGAACGAATTCTTTCTGCATCTGGTCCCTCCGGGGGACATCTCATCAGGTCTCTTGATAACAAGGAGCCTAAGAAAATCGCTTGGCTCCAGTGTGTGGGCTCCAGGGATTTGCATACAGAGACTAAAAGCTATTGTTCGAGTGTCTGTTGTACCTATGCCATAAAACAGGCCATTACCGCCAAAGAGCATAGTCACGAGCCATTAGATACGGCTATATTCTATATAGACATGCGGACGTGCGGCAAGGATTTTGAACAATACTACAATCGGGCCAGGGATGAAATAGGTGTACGTTTTGTAAAATCCAGAATTACTAACATCCTTCCGGCAGATGAGACGGGGAATCTGTTGATCCGGTATACGGACGAGGTTGGTAACAGAGTTGAAGAAGACTTTGACATGGTGGTATTATCGGTTGGTTTTGTCGTGCCAGAAAGCTCCATTGATCTAGCCAAGAAAATCGGCATTGAACTCGACCCCTATAACTTTGCCTCCACAAGCAGCTTTGAACCGGTTCAGACATCAAGACCGGGGGTCTATGTATGCGGTGTGTTTGAAGCTCCCAAGGATATTCCTGATACTGTTGCCCAGGCCAGTGCTGCCGCCGCCGGGGCATCTGCCGCACTTGCAGAGGTAAGAGGCACCCGGATCAAGACAAGAGAGTATCCACCAGAACGGAACGTTAGTAAAGAACCGATTAGAATCGGCGTCTTTGTTTGTCATTGTGGTATCAATATAGGGGGTGTGGTCAATGTCCCGGAGATCGCAGAATATGCCGGCACGCTTCCATATGTGGATTATGCAGAGGGTCATCTCTTCACCTGTTCCGAAGACACCCAGGCGATGATGAAAGAGGTCATCATAGAAAGGCAATTAAACCGTGTGGTGGTAGCCTCCTGTACCCCGAGAACACACGAGCCATTATTCAGAGAAACGTGCCGGGAGGCCGGTATTAACCCCTACCTGTTTATGATGGCGAACATCCGGGATCAATGTACGTGGGTGCATATGCATAAACCAGAGGAGGCTACGGCAAAGTGTAGGGACCTCATACGTATGGCAGTGGCCCGTGCTGCTATGCTGGAGCCGCTTTACGAAATCCCCCAGCCGATCTGTCAGGAAGGATTGGTAGTAGGCGGGGGCGTGGCCGGGATGACAGCGGCCCTGGGGCTGGCTGAACAAGGGTTTAAAACCCACCTGGTAGAAAAGAAGAAGAGGTTGGGCGGCCACGCCCTTAGATTACATACCACCTGGAGGGAGGAAAAGGTACAGCCTTATGTTGAATGGCTGGTTAAAAAAGTCAATGAACATCCCCTGATTAACGTACACCTACAGACCGAGATTAAGGATGTATCAGGCTCTGTAGGTAATTTTGTATCCACATTGGTTGATGCCGAGGGCAAAAATACAGAGGTGAGACATGGTGCTGCCATCATAGCCAGTGGCGGAGACAGCTACAAGCCTAAAGAGTATCTCTATGGAGAAGATGCCAATATCCTTCTATCGCTTGAGCTCGATCAACAAGTCATGCAAGACCCTGAGAAGTTGAAACGTGTAAATACTGCTGTGTTCATCCAGTGTGTAGGGTCCAGGGAGCCGGGCAGGCCTTATTGCAGCAAGGTATGCTGCACCCATTCCATTCACAGTGCCTTGACCCTGAAGGAACTAAACCCCGCTATGGATATCTATATCCTTTACCGTGACATAAGGACCTATGGAGAAAGGGAGGATATATATAGAGAGGCAAGGGCCAAAGGCATTCGGTTTGTCCGTTATGACCGGGATGATAAACCCAGGGTGAAAAAAACGGATGGTAAACTCAGGGTAACAGTTAAGGATCAGGCAATAGGGATGTCTGTGCAAATAGATACAGATATTATAACACTGGCTTCGGCCATCGTACCGCCGGCCGAAAGCGACATCCTTTCCAGAGCCTTTAAAGTTCCCGTGAATCAGGATGGCTTTTTCATGGAGGCCCACGCCAAGCTGAGGCCTGTGGAGTTTGCCTCGGCAGGAATATTCCTCTGCGGATTGGCACATGGCCCCAAAGCCATTGATGAGGCGATTTCACAGGCAAAAGCAACGGTCTCTAAGGCGTGCACCATATTGTCCAGAAAGAAGATCTTCGCCGGTGGAGACGTGGCGCGCGTGGATGAAACGAAGTGCATCCTCTGTCTGACCTGTGTGCGTACCTGTCCTTACGAAGGGCCAAGAGTGGATGAAGAGGAAGGGGTCGTTACCATCGATGCGGTGGCCTGTCAAGGCTGTGGCAATTGTGCCAGTGCCTGCCCGCGCGGGGCTATTATCGCTGGTCACAACACAGACGAGCAGTATATTGCCGAAACAAATGCGTTGTACAAGTTATAAAATCGCTTTGCGATTTTATGTAACGCGGCTTCGCCGCTCCAAAAAAGGAAATTTCTATACTATCAAGTTCAGCGCTGGAGCGGGCTAAAGAGAAGGAACAGTCAAAATGGAGCAGCAAACGGCTCAACCGGAAATGACGGTAATTAGGGGTGTAGATGAGATAGTGGAAGAATTTCAGCCGAAAATTGAGGCGATGATATGCATGTATTGTACGTATGCGGCGGCAGATGTGGCTGGTTCGCAGCGGTTGCAGTACCCATCGACGGTGCGGATAGTTAAATACCCATGCACCGGCAGGGTATCTATTGTGCATATTCTCAAGGCTTTTGAGGTTGGCGCCGATGCGGTCTTAGTCGGGGGCTGTGAAGTAGGAACGTGTCATTTTGTCGAGGGAAATTTGCGGGCTACGGAGCGGGTGGCCTATGCCAAGAAACTTTTGGCAGAAACCGGGCTTGGTGGCGATCGACTGGAAATGTTTTATATTTCCGCTTCTGATTCGCATGGATTTGTTAGCGCCGTAAACGAGATGACTGACCGGGCCAAGAAAATGGGACCGAATCCCCTAACCCGGATAAACCGGAATTCAGGGATTGCGAATTGAGGAATTTAGGAATTGAATGGTGCAGCCTGTTTCTAATTCCTCAATTCCTGAATTCCTGAGTTTGTTTGTTAGGATCGACAGGGTATCGCAAAGAATATTCTGCCATAAAAACATGAATTTCACAGTTATCGGATTGAAGGTCTCAGGCTGTGTGGAATGCAAAGAGCAAGAAAGAGCGAGATATAAGCAATGACAAGAAACGACCTTATCACGGAAATCGAACACCCGCCTTGTAAGCTGGCCTGCCCGATACTGACCGATGTGCGGGAGTATGTCCAGCTTATTGCTGAAAGAAGGTATGAAGAGGCATTCGCTACAATAAGGAAGCAAAGTCCTTTGCCTCGCGTATGCGGCCGTATTTGCACCCATCCGTGCGAGACGGCATGCAAGCGAGGACAGGTCGATGAGCCGATTGCTATAGCTGCGCTAAAACGCTTTGCCTCTGATGGCCTCTGGAGAGATCAGTATGAAGCGGCTTTGCCCGGCAAATCAACCGGGCACAAGGTTGCGGTGGTGGGCTCAGGGCCCGCAGGGCTTGCGGCCGCTCATGATCTGGCCCTGCTTGGCCACGGTGTCACTATCTTTGAAGCCTTGCCGGTTTTGGGAGGCATGTTGAGAGTGGGCGTGCCCGAATATCGTTTGCCCAAGAATGTGGTGGATGAAGAGATCCAGGCGATCTTGGACCTTGGTGTTGAGGTCAAGACGGGGGTTCGTATCGGCGAAGAGATCAAGCTCACCGATCTCTTTGAGCAGGGATACAAGGCCGTATTTATGGGCATTGGTGCGCATAGAGATCGAAAGCTTCACATTGCCGGTGAAGATAAACTGGAAGGGGTGGTTTCAGCGGTTTCCTTCTTGCGGGGGGTCAACCAGGCGGAAAAACCCCGGGTAGGAGTAAAGGTGGCTGTCATTGGAGGGGGAAACACAGCAATTGACTCAGCCCGTTCAGCCCTTCGCCTGGGCGCTGAGGGCGTTCATATCGTGTATCGCAGATCCCGAGAGGAGATGCCGGCAGCCAAGGAGGAAATCGAAGAGGCCGCCCATGAAGGCGTTCAGATGTCGTATCTGACCTCTCCACTGGAAATCCTTGGACGAGACGGCAAGGTTTCAGCATTGAAATGCATCAAGAACGAGTTGGGCGAGCCGGACGACAGTGGTCGAAGAAGCCCAAAGCCTGTGCCGGGTTCTGAATTTACCTTTGATGTAGATATGGTGATTGCTGCAATCGGCCAAGCTCCTGACTCGTCTTTGGTGGCAGAAGAAATAGAGGTTACTGAAAAAAGAAAGCGAATCATTGTGGACGGGCCCTACACATTAGTTACCACTCAGCCCGGTGTATTTGCCGGAGGTGACGCGGTTACAGGCCCTGCTACCGTTGTAGAGGCGATTTCTGCGGGCAAACGAGCCGCCATCTCCATAGATTCTTACCTCAGGGGAGAGTCGCCGGCAACAGTTGAGTCAGCGGGGCCCACTGAAACGGAAAGATTGTCTTCGGTTATTATCGAAAAGACCACAAAATTTGAAAGATGCGTAAAAACCAGCCTCCCGGCCGACAATCGTGTCAAGGGTTTTGACGAAGTGGAAGCTGTTCTTTCCGAGGATGTTGCCGTTAAGGAGGCCCTCAGGTGCCTCCATTGTTTTCTCGGGGCAAGACTCGACAAAGAGAAATGCATCTCCTGTCTGACCTGTGTGAGGGTCTGCCCGCTCAGCATACCCACCACCAGCAAGATGGGAGAGATTACCATCGATCCCATTGCCTGTCAGGCCTGCGGGATGTGCGCCCTTGAGTGTCCGGTCCGGGCCATTGACATCAGTCTTGATCACAGAGGTGAGATGTCCCAAGAGATAGAAAAGGGTATGGCCGAATCACACCAGCCAGATCCTGTGATTGTGGGCTTTTTCGACCTGCACGGAAACTTCGGTTCCAGCGATGTTGAAAGCCTGAAACAAGACTATCCCAATATTTTGCCTGTCATGGTCTTTGGGTTAAGAAAGATCGACACATCTGATATCTTGAAGGCATTTGAGTCAGGAGCTGATGGCGTGTTTCTTGCCGGGTGCCCACCTGATACCGATCCCTTTGCGGAGACAGCAGACAGGGTCAAACGGCGCATGACCCATGCCAGGACCCTGCTGGATGCCATGGGTATTGACGGAGCGCGTCTTGAGGTTTGCGATATGCCCGAGCAGGGAATAGTTGATAAAGAATTGATTGACGGGTTGATCCAGAGAATCAAGGAGGCTGGACAGGCCCGCTCAGAGTAAAGGAAGAAAGTGTATGATCACGTTAGAGCAGAAAAAGTTTCAAGAGATTGAAAAGATGACCAAGGGCTACAACCCCCTTTTGGTGTTGGGATGTGAAACCTGTGCTGCCATGTCTTTTGCCGGCGGACAGCGACAGGTCGCAGAGCTCGCCTCTGCCATTCGCGTGGCGAGAAAAACAACGGAGCAAAAAGGTGAGGTTTTGGAAGATGCTGTCGCCAGACAGTGTGAGCCTGAATTTGTTGACCTGATCGCAGACAAGGTCGGTGGCTGCGATGCTGTACTTTCTATAGCGTGTGGGGCCGGGGTCCAGTTGCTTGCCGAACGCTTCCAGGACAAGGTAATCTTGCCAGGTTGTAATACCACCTTCTTGGGTGTGACCGAAGAATTGGGCGTCTGGTCAGAACGTTGTGCTGGCTGCGGGAACTGTATCTTGGACAAAACGGCCGGCCTGTGTCCTATTGCCAGATGCTCCAAACAGCTTCTCAATGGCCCATGCGGGGGGTCTATGAATGGGAAATGCGAAATCAGCAAAGAGGTAGATTGCGTGTGGCAATTGATCATTGATCGCCTCACCAGGCTTAATCGGCTGGAGATGCTGGAGGAGATCTTTCCTGTTAAAGACTGGTCACCGGCCGGACACGGCGGACCCAGAAAGATGGTCAGAGAGGATCTTAAGTCATGAAGTCAGGAAGTAATTTGGAAAGGATATTGGAAAGCGGCCAGTTCTCTGTAACTGCAGAGGCCGGGCCTCCAAAAGGGAGCTCGCCTAAGGTCATTCAGAGAAAAGGGGAACTTCTTAAGTTTTGCTGCGACGCCTTAAATGTGACAGACAACCAGACCGCTATTGTGCGCATGTCAAGCCTAAGCGGCTGTGTTCTATTGAAAGAGCTGGGCGTGGAGCCAGTCCTTCAGATGGTCGTCAGGGACCGAAATCGCCTATCCCTTCAGAGTGACATCCTGGGGGCGGCTGCGCTGGGGATTCGCAATGTGCTCTGCCTTTCCGGCGATCATCAGAAGTTTGGCAACCACCCCACGGCCAAGGGGGTATACGACATTGATTCGATTCAGTTCATTCAGATGGTCAAGACCATGCGGGATGAACACAAGTTCCTTAATGGTGAAGAGATCTTGGGAGATGTACCGTTTTTCATCGGAGCGGCAGCCAATCCATTTGCCGACCCCTTTGAGTTTCGGGTCATCCGCTTAGCCAAGAAGGTAAACGCGGGTGCGGATTTTATTCAGACCCAGGGTATCTTTGACATGGCCAAATTTGTTGAATGGATGAAGATGGTCAGAGACAGGGGCCTGCATGAAAAAACCCATATCCTTGCCGGGGTAATACCTGTCAAGTCTGTTGGTATGGCTCGCTACATGAGAAATAATGTCTCCGGGCTGAGCGTGCCACTTGAGATTGTTGACCGGATGGCAGATGCCAGGGAGCCCAAGGAAGAGGGCGTGAAGATCTGCCTGGAGACCATCGAGCAACTTAAAGATGTTGAGGGGGTACATGGCGTCCACATCATGGCAGTGGCCTGGGAGGATATCGTACCCCGCATCGTGGAAGAGGCAGGCTTGATGCCCAGACCGGTGGTGTAGGCATTGGTTATTGACCACGGATTGATTATTGACGATTGATGATTGTTGATTGAAAAACCAAATCGACAATCGACAATCGACAATATTCAATTGACTGATAACGATTCCCGGATAACAAATAACAAATAACGGATAACGAAACAAACGGGGGTGCGACATGGCAGCAAGTGCCAAGATCCTGGTAGTGGATGATGATCCGGACATGCGGGAAGCCTTGCAGATGATATTGGAGTCGGGCGGGTATACCGTGGTCATGGCTGAGGATGGTGAGAAGTGTCTGTCCAAGCTGAAAGAAGAGCGTCCCGATTTACTAATTCTCGACCTACTTATGCCCAGGATGGACGGGTTTGAGGTGTGTAAGGCCCTGAAAGATCCGCGCTATGCCAAGTATGCCCGTATGCCGATCATCATCCTCAGCTCGGTTCAGGAAGGGGTCAGCCAGCGCCGTTACGAACTGGAGACCGGTGTACGGCTCGATGTTGACGATTACGTGGAGAAGCCCATCGAAAGCAGTGTGCTGTTGGAGAGGGTTGGTAAAATTATCAAAAGAATCGGTAAAGAATAATTCCGAAATCCTAACCCGGACAAGCCGGAATTGAGGGATTGCGAATTGAGGAATTTAGGCCCGCCCTGGCGCGACAGGAGTTCGAGAATGTCCCTGGAGAAACCCCCGGTCTGGGCCAGGGAATTGACAGAACTCTCAGTATCTTAATTCCTCAATCCCTGAATCCCTCAATTCCTCAATTATTTGTCAGTATTGAAAAACAGTGTATCCCAAATATTTTCTGGCAGAAAAAACACGAATTTCACAACTAACGGACTATAGGTGCAGCCATGAAAAAGGTATTATTAGTAGACGATGATGTTGACTTTTGTGAGGCAACAAAGCTCCTTTTGGACAGCAAGGGCTACGACGTTGTTCTGGCCTATGACGGTAAGGAAGGGCTCGAGAAGGTGCGGGCCGAGAAACCCGGTATGGTCATCCTGGACGTGATGATGCCTGAAATGAGCGGATACGACGTTTGTGTGGTCCTTAAGGCAGACCCGGAGTTGAAAAAGATTCCGGTCATCCTCCTTACAGCCGTGGACCAGGCCCTCTTCAAGACAACTTACACCCAGGCGATGGGTCTCATGACCGAGGCTGACGATTACATTGCCAAGCCGGTTGAACCTGGAGAGTTGGTAAAGCGGGTGGAGGACTTGCTGAGCAGAGCTTAGGGGCTTCGCCCCGCAATTGGTCGAGTAGTTGAGTAGTCAAATGGTTGAGTGCCCGCCCTGCCCGCCCTGGCGCGACAGGTTCAGATGGATGTATGGTGCCTCTCATCCCGGTCTGGGCCAGGGTCTGGGCCAGGGGTCCAACGGCCTTACAACTTAACCACTCGACCACTCAACTACTCAACTGAAGTCATATGAACTTCCATAAGTTGTAGAAATCCCGAGAGGTGCAGTTACTCAGGCGATGTTGATCAAGCCGAGCATAAACATATTGGTGGTGGAAAATGACATCACCATTTTGCAAAGATGCCGGGAACTCCTCCTGGACGAAGGTCACAGGGTACGTACTGCTGAGTCTGTTGAAGAGGCCCTGAACATCATCCAGAAACATCCTGGAGATGTGGACATCATGCTCCTTTCCCTTGAGCTTCCCGGGTGGGGAGGCATGACCCTCATCAACGTAGTACAGAAGGCCAGGCGCGAAATCCTGATCATGACCATGTCGGACAATTGTGGCGAGGAGGCCATAGAGGCGATGCAGGCGGGCGCCTATGACTGCATCCGCAAGAGCTTTACCACCGATCGTTTCTGGACAAAGATGAATCGCGCCATAGAGGCCTTCAGACTCAGGCGCCAGCTCGACATACTGACACGGCAAAGGCAGGCCGCCTTAACCACGGTCCGCCGGGATGAAAATCTCCTTGCCATCCTCCAAAGTTTTACGGACGGATTCGTGGTCACGGACTGGCAGACGAACATCGTCCTGTTTAATGAAAAAGCCGCCAGCCTCTTCGACTTGACACGCGAAAAGGCATTAGGTCATCCCATTTCGGTCTCCATAAAATCCGATGAGTTGCTATCGTTTTTCATGCGGGCAATAAAATCCGATAGTTCTTTAGCTCCGTTAATGGTTGGTGAGGAACCCATCGTCAAAGTGGGGGAAAAAGCCCTTCGCGTCCATGTAGACCCTGTCAAGAATGAGACAGGAACCGTTATTGGTGCAGCAGGCCTGTTTCACGATGTCAGCACGGTCAGCGCAATGGATAAGTTAAAATCGGACTTTCTTTCTATGGTCTCACACGAACTCAAGTCCCCCTTAAGCTCCCTGCTGATGCAGATTTCGGTAGTCCTGGACGGACTGGCCGGAGATCTTACTGCCAAACAGTTGGATTTGCTCGGCAAGGCCAAGGAAAAGACCAAGGGTATGATTACCCTGGTCAATGATATCCTGGACTATCGTCGCATCCAGGAGGGCAAATCGATCCAGAAGATCGAAAGCCTGGATCTGGCGGAAATCCTGCAACGGACCGTTGAGCTTATGCGCCTGTCGGCCGAAGAGAAAGGGCTTAGCATGACGTGCGAAATCGCAGAAGAACTCGCATCCTTCAGGGGCGACAGAGGCGGCATGGAGGCGATCTTTGTCAACCTTATCAGCAACGCCATCAAGTACACCCCTAAAGGGGGGAACGTGGACCTAACCCTGAACAAAGCAGGCAAAGATATACGGTTCAAGGTGGTGGATAATGGCATGGGGATTCCACCAGAGGATATTGATCGGATTTTCGACAAGTTCTATCGCATCAAAACCGAAGAAACCAGGAGTATATCAGGCTCAGGGCTTGGGCTGTCGATAGTCAAGGGCATTGTGGACGCCCATAATAGTGCAATCCACGTGGAAAGCGAGGTAGGCAAGGGGACGACTTTCATCGTGTCGCTGCCTGCGGAATAATGTCTCGCAATTTCTATCCGCCTACGGCGGAAAATTGCTTCGACTTTAGTCGAGTAGTCAATTGGTCGAGTAGTCGAGTCGTTAACCACTTGACCATTTTCCCACTCGACCACTCGACCAATCGGGGCGAAGCCCCTAAGTTCGTTTTGGAGGTGTAGCATGATCATTGCAGAACAGAAACCATTAGCCGAAATACAGGACATGGTTGCCCCGCACCGCAAGGTCCTGCTGGTTGGATGCGGTACGTGTATGACATTTTGCTCTTCCGGCGGACCTGAGCAGGTCAATAAACTTGCAGACGCACTCCTTTCGGAAAACAAGGATATGATTGTAGACAAGAGTACGATCCCTCGACAGTGCGCCATGAAGTTTATCGACCGTCTGGAAAAGAAGGTTGGTGATTATGAATCCATTCTTTCCATGGCCTGCGGCAATGGCGTTCAGGCCATGGCCGGTAGGTTTCCTGACAAGCCTGTTTTGCCGGCCCTGAATACGCAATTCATAGGGGTCGAAAAGGAACCGGGCGTTTGGACCGAAAACTGTACGGCCTGCGGTGACTGCATCCTGTGGAGAACTGGTGGCATCTGCCCAGTGACCCGATGCGCCAAGAGCCTTTTGAATGGAGCGTGTGGCGGTGCTTCAGAGGGAAAGTGTGAAGTTTCCAAAGACCGCCCGTGTGCCTGGCAGGAGATTTATCATGCCCTTAAGCGTTTGAACATGTTGCATTATCTGAAGGAAAAACCCCAGGTAAAGGACTGGCCTATTCACCCGGGCAGGATAGTCAGAGAAGATTTGCGGGAAGTCGCAGCCACATAAGTGGATTGAATATTGACGATTGACGATTGACGATTGAATATTTACTGGAAAACTTTTCGGGCATCCTTCATTCCTCGGTTTACACTTATCAAGGATGCGGGCGCCAAGAGATAAGTTCTTTTGTTCCTACTTTTTGGTGTCAGGTGTCAGGCCCGCCCTGGCGCGACTTGCTCGAATCAATTTGT
>JAUWXF010000295.1 GCA_030616475.1 Desulfobacterales bacterium | reverse complement strand
GATGCTGTTCAAAAGTGTGCACATAGGGGAGGCAGCGCCCGGCTTGGCAGAGAGTGCACTCAAGTCCTACTTGGCTAAGTCCGCGCTGCAATGCTAAAAAAATAGTCGGGATATGGACAATTTCGGAGGAAGGTGCTAGGTTACCTACGCCCAGCTGCCAGGGGCGAAGGCGTAGCTGCGTGGAATCCAAATACTCCAAACCAAGGGAAGGAGGTCGAAAATGGCAATCTTCGTAATGCTCAGCACCCTTACTGACGATGGGAGAGGGGTATTACGGGGTCAGGTCTCAACTTTCAACACAAAAGTCAAATGTTGAGACCTGGGCATTTATTTCTTCTTTTCTTTTTTCAATTTTCGTTTTTCCTTTGGATTAAGCTGGGCCTTTTTTTGTTGTTCCCTTTTGCCTTTATCTTTTTTCCCCTTATCACCCATATCTGTTTCTCCTTGCTTGAAAATGACTTGCGCCGGACTGTGGCGGCGAAACCCCGTCTTCAATCGTAGAGGTTAGCAGATGAGATCGTTTGGCGTCACCGCCAAACGCCTCCAACATACCCGGAACTTCATCGAAGAACCCTTCAGCCGCTTCGGACGCGACATGGGACGTTCGTTCCGAGCTTGCCTAAAGTGTTTTCAGCCATAGCGTCTATCTCAGACTCTTAGCACCATGAAACATTTCCTGCAACACATAAGCGATTTGGTCCTAATCAGCAAGCCCGCGCACGCTCTGCACGACCGGCCCCATTCTACTTTTCCGTTAAGAACGCTCGGAACGAACGTCCCCTATCTTACGTCCCCTATCTTAAGTGGATACCTACTAAGAGGGTATCAGCCTTGACCTGGATATGTGGTCCGACTTCAAGGAACTGGTAGACAAGGTTGACAAGGCCCTAGGTAAGCAGGCGTCATGACGGAGGCTGTAAGTGGCCTATGTGCCAATCTGAGGCCACAGAATCGACGATCTCTGCCAGGGGGGCATCACTGGTAAGGGGACGAGCTGAACATGGCCTTAAAGGGGTATCAGAGGCATGACCACGTTTTGGGAGGTATTAAACTAGCATGGCTTCCCTTTAATCCATTTGGTCAAATCGGTCGGCTCCAGCACCACGTTGAGGTTGTCCCAGTTATACAAGCCTGTTGTTTGCATATAGACACTTTCTGCTGCCCACGCAGGTGAAACGTAAGATCCAAGCGTTTTGTTGTTTATGTATAGGTGCCGTCTATCAGCGCTGTTTGGATCCGGGTGAATGGAGAATACGCCAATATTTGTTTCGTAACACCACATGATTCGTGCGTTCATATCACAGCGAAAGGATTTACACAAACAAAAAGGACCGGGGGCTTGAGATCGAGCCTGACAGCACCACGGGGTTTTTGTCTTTGGGGAAAGGCGGAAGATTTGAGGGGAGCAGGAAACATTCGGTTTAACCATCGCGGCCCTAGAGCTTCTGAATTTCTTCACGCACAGCCTTGCCTTCTTCTGTGATCTTTCCCCAGTCCTTGGTGCTGTCATTCTGTAAGCCCGGAATGATCTTGTCAACGCAAGCTAAGATCCGGTGAAGGAGAAGCCTATATTGCATATAGAGAATAGTCATAAAAAGCAGAAGGGGGATAGTCCAAGGCCAGGGTCGATATCTCAGTTCAAGTTTTTTGTAGGTTTAGACAGAGTTTTACGCCACTGGCCATAGACTATCCTTATGGTTCCCTATCGGCATGTGAGATGAAAACTTTATGGAGAGGTATAAAGGGGAGACAAAATTAGGCGTTGTATTCAGGCCGGCACAAAGAAAAGCCTCCAGGGCACGAAAATCGGCAAGGGTGGAAGGAACCCCGGAGGCTTAGAAAGGAGGCCGTGACGAAACATTAAAGAACCGTCATGCCTTCTGCTTACATACTTGAAACCAGGAAAATGTCAACTCCAAACGCAGAAAAGCCCCGAAGAGCGCTCGACACCAATCTTCTGAGGCGAATATGAAGGGCGGCGATTCAGGGCTTTAGGCTAAAGGCAAAGCGGTATATAACCCTGCCTCCGCTCTTTGATAATTTAATACACAAATATTATGGCGGCAAGTTTGTTCTGTCTGAGATGAAACTATTTGCCGTAAATGTGCGCCGTGTACTGGCTCCAGATCCCAAGAACCTTGAGAACCTCTAAATCGACAAAGTAGACCGTGTCAATCCCTTCTCGCTTGGCTATGTCTCCGATAGCGTTGCTGTCCCAAATCACATCGATATAGTAACTAAAGGGCGCTCCCAAATTTCATTAGTTATTTTTAGATGTTATGACACTTACTTATTTATCTACGTCCCCATTGGCTCTCATTGGCTCTTAGGCTGGTCTTGGGGTACCACCAAAAATAGAAAAGAGTAACACGAGGATTAATGCTTGAATGATCCAACCGATCACGCAAACCCCCACAGCCCGTAATGTGCTCTCATAATCAAGGGCTTGTCTAACCGCAATTATCATTGCCACCAGCATC
>JAUWXF010000292.1 GCA_030616475.1 Desulfobacterales bacterium | reverse complement strand
TCCATTCGGGATTCTATTACCGTTAGGGAAACTAACGCATTATTGGAAACGGAAAAGATCATAAGTGCAGATTTGTAAATGATATCAAAACCTTTTGCTGGCGGGCTGAATTATAGATACATAGCAGCCATCTGTGTTGGGCGCTTTCAAATCATGGGTAGGGATGGATGACAGAAATCAATAGCCCGGAAATTTGCCCTTCAAGTCGAGATGTGCAAATGAGATCTATAGCTCCAGGATTCTGACCCCCCTGGTCGCAGGATGATGAGATCTATACTCTCACATTCCATTAGTGGAATGTAGAATTATAGCAGCGAGTTGTGTTGGTGAACTTTTTCACCTCCGGACAGATAGATGACAGAAAGTTATAGCCGCAAAACCAGTTATTTGAGTGAAGATCTACAAATGAGATCTTTATCGCTGGAATCCTAATCCTGTGGCGGCAGAATGACGAAATCTACACTCTTTCTGGAATGCGGTGTTATTGCAGAGACCACCACTCCACGCCGATTAGCTTGGGCTACTAGATATGGGCACGAAGTAAAAAGGCGAAGCCATCTTCTGACTCCGCCTTGATACAAACCGTCAGATTCTGATTCTTTACGTTTTACGGTACCACTTCAAAATAAAACTGACATTCATCGTAGATATTCCCGTATCTTCCTACATATCCATGATAGGTATAAGTACCCAGTTCAAAACCAGAAGGTACCGTATGTGTCTTGTGGCCCGATTTTGTCTGATGGGGATTTAACCAAACCTGAAGAGGTCCCCATATGAACCCAGTCTGGCTTGCGTCTGGCTTTGTCACTTTTGTGCCGAACAAAACCATACCCATCCCACCGGTGTTATTTGTAACACTGGCCTGAAATCCAAGTGTCCCTCCCCTGGGGATGACTACAGGCTCAGGGTAGTCGGGGACCATGTTGCATTCGCATAATGTATCCTCACAAACATCTCCTATGCCATCGCCATCAGTATCTTCTTGCCCAGGATTGGAAACAGCTGGACAGTTATCTACATCTCCACAAACTCCATCTGCATCAATATCATTGTCTGGATCATTGGGACATGTGTCACAAGCATCACCTACACCATCTACATCTCCATCTTCTTGTCCTGGATTGGGTGTGTTGGGGCAGTTGTCACATACATCGCCTATCCCGTCACCATCGCTATCAGCTTGGTTGGGATTAGGTGCATTTGGGCAGTTGTCTTGATCCTCTGGGATGCAATCTCCATCGTTATCTGTAATGGTTACCGTGAAGGAAACCTCCGCTGACCCAGGATTTCCAGCTGTGTCGTTTGCATAGACAACTACATTATGAGGTCCATCACACAAAGGCGTCAATACCGCATTAGAATAGTACTTAACAGAAAGCGTATCCAATTGCACTATTCCAGCAGAATCTGAGGAAATATTCAAAGGAATCAATACAAATCCCTGTGCGTCCGCGGAATTAGAAGAAACATAATTGTTAATTGCTGTTACATTTAGATCAACAGATTGCGGGGAGTTTGTGGGGTTGAGTTCGCCTGTCATGCTCCAGTCGATCATTCCATCGTTGGCTGTGTCGATGGAAAGATTTGTTGGGTACGCTGGTGCAGCCGTTTTGTCTCTAATATTGTCGATACCGAAATGAGAACTCTGCCATGTGCCAAGATCAGCTGTACATCTAACTTTTGCTTTGAATGTATGAATTCCCGAAAGACCTGAAACGTCAATTTCTTGATCAGAAAGGATTCTATCTGAATTGTCTTGAGTATGGCTCCACTTTAATGTATCGTCGATAAATATTTCTGCGTATCCTCGGTTAGCATCATTAGCTCCATTAACATGCACATCCACCAAAAGTGTATCAATTCCAGTTAAGTCAAAACTTCTTGAAATCTGGGCATAATCTCCAGCAGCTTGAATCTTATTATATTCTAACATTAATTCAAATGCATAGGTTCCTTGAGTTAAAGCCGTACGATTCCATTGAACAGAAACTGAATCATAAGTATCCTGCTCTGTATAAGTCCAAGGGCTATTATCCTCACAACCATCTAATACAGTGGTGGCATCTCCACTCACATTCATACTAGCAGAAGTAATAGTAGCATTCTTAGGAACTTTCAAATAAACGGATGTATTGGAACCAGCAGAACCAAAAGTAACATCTGTAGCGGTTCCCAAATCTTCTCCAGCAGAATCTGAGAATGTTGTTATTTCTCCGCTTGTTGTCACATTTGCCTGACCATCCAAAGAATAACCAACCCAGTCTATGCCGCTTTCATCTTCTTCAACCGAATAATTCAAATCAACAGAATTTGTTGTATAGGTAGTGTTTGTTGGTGAGTCAATGGTTATTACTGGTGGGGTCGTGTCTGGAGTATCGCAGACATCACCAACACCATCCTCATCAGCATCCTCTTGTCCTGGATTTGGAGTGCTAGGGCAATTGTCACAAGCATCCCCAACTCCATCACCATCCGAATCAGCTTGGCCAGTGTTGGGATGATTCGGGC
>JAUWXF010000118.1 GCA_030616475.1 Desulfobacterales bacterium | reverse complement strand
TTATCAAGGATGCGGGCGCCAAGAGATAAGTTCTTTTGTTCCTACTTTTTGGTGTCAGGTGTCAGGTGTCAGGAACTGAAAAAGCAAGACCTGAAACCTGAACACTGAAACCTGAACACTGGTCAATAGGTGTAAACTACTTTATGGCGAAAATGAAGGATGCCGTTGATTGTTATGTTTCAATCATCAATCGTCAATCATCAATCGCCAATCCCGAAACGCATTCCACTGCATTGAACTTGGAAGGACACACCTCCATGCACGTGCCACACTTGATGCACTTGCTCTGATCGATCTCGTGCACCTGCCATTTAGCGCCGGCAATGGCATCGACCGGACAGGCCTTCAGACACAACAAGCATGCCTTACACCTGTATTCCTTGATGCGGTAAGCAATCAGAGATCTGCACACGAGGGCCCGACAGCGCTTCTCGTGGATGTGTTCCTCATATTCCTCTCGAAAATACCTGATTGTGGAAATCACCGGATTAGGGACGGTTTGTCCCAGGCCGCATATGGAGCCTGCCTTCACGGCCTCGGCCAACTCCAGAAGGACCTCAATATCTTCAGGTCTTCCTTCTCCTTTGGTAATGTCGTAAAGTATTTCGAACATCTGCTTTGTGCCCAACTTGCACAATGTGCACTGGCCACAGGACTCGTTCTGGGCAAAATCGAGAAAAAAGCGGGCCATATTGACCATACAGGTATTCTCATCCATCACAAGCATCCCCCCGGAACCCATGATGGATCCCACACGGGCCAATGACTCGTAGTCCACAGGGAGATCCAAAAGACTCTCAGGGATGCACCCCCCAGAGGGGCCACCGGTTTGCACGGCCTTGAATCTCCTGTCTCCTCTGATCCCGCCGCCAATATCAAATATGATCTCTCGCAAGGTCGTTCCCATGGGAACTTCCACAAGCCCGGTGTTTTTCACATTTCCGGACAGGGCAAAGACCTTTGTTCCTTTACTTTCTTCTGTGCCTATGCTGCTGAACCACTTTGGACCCTTTAGGATAATGGCCGGAACACAGGCAAAGGTTTCCACATTGTTCAGCACAGTCGGCAAGCCCCAGAGCCCGACGATGCTCGTGTTGGGTCGCGGGAGTGGTTTTGGAAAGCCACGTTTGCCTTCAATCGACATGACCAGGGCCGTTGATTCCCCGCAGACAAAGGCCCCTGCGCCTTTCACGATCTCAATCTCAAAATCGAAGCCGCTTCCCATAATATTTCTGCCCAGGAGTCCAAGGTCGATTGCCTGTGCAATGGCTGTGGCCATGTGTCGAACAGCAAGGGGATATTCTGCCCGCACATATATGATTCCCTTGCGGGCCCCCACGGAGTAGCCTGCAATAATCATCCCTTCGATCACGCTGTGGGGATCGCCTTCCATCACGCTGCGGTCCATGAAGGCCCCTGGATCTCCTTCGTCGCCATTGCAAATGATATATTTTTCCTCACCAGGGGCGTTGCGCGACGATTCCCACTTGAGTCCAGTGGGAAACCCCGCACCACCCCGGCCCCGGAGGCCCGAGTCCTTCATACAGGCAATCACTTTCTCAGGGCTCAATTTGGAAATAGTTGTTGCAAACGCCTGATAGCCACCAACCCTTATGTAGTCTTCGATGCTGGTGGGGTCAATATGACCGCAATGCCTGAGTACAACTCGTGCCTGTTTCTTATAGAAAGGGATGTCAGCCTCATGAACGCACTTTTCACCCGTGGCCGCATCTTCATACAGAAGCCTTTCAACGGTGCGGCCCTTGATTAACGTCTCAGAAACTATTTCCGGAACGTCCTCTCTGGTTGCACTGTGGTAAAATATGTTTTCCGGGGCAACCACCACAATAGGCCCGCTCTCGCAATAACCACGACAGCCTGTCTTTTTGACGAGGATATCCTCTTCAGGTCCCTGTGCTTTAACCTCACTTTCAAAGGCTTCCTTCACATCCTGGCCTCCGGACGCCAGACAGCCTGTCCCACAACAAACAACTACGGTCTTCCCACCCGGCTTCTCTTGAGCAAGGATCGATTCCTTAAAACGCTCTAAACTTTCAGGAGTTCCTATTTTGTCCTTGTGACGTGGTGGCATTATCCTTCTTTTTTCTTTTCGACATCCTTATCGTAGATAAGAGTTTCAACGACCTTTCTCGTAGTGACCTGTGGATAAACGGTATCATCGACCACCATAATCGGAGCCAAGGCGCACGAACCCAAGCATGCAACCCGCTCAAGACTATACTTATAATCCTCAGTTGTCTGGCCGGTCTTGATTCCCAGGCGATATTGAGCCGTTTCCAGGATGTCGCGGGCGCCACGCACATGGCAGGCGGTCCCCTGACAAACGCGTACAAGATGATCTCCGCGGCGTGTCAGATAGAAGTGGGCATAGAAGGTGGCGACGCTGAAGACCTCACTTACTGGAAGCCTGAGAAAGTCGGCAATCTCCGCCAGAGCATCCTCCGGCAAATAGCCAAACTCCTCCTGGACCCTCTGGAGAATGGAGATCAATCCTCCTTTTTTTCCCTCAAAAACCGAAAGGATCTTTTTCAACCGTGCCTCGGGCATGGCAGCCTCTTATCGTTTTCCTTGAAGAAGCTCCTCGGCCACACGCACATCAGCAGGGCTTCCGATAAAGACCGGCACCCTCTGATGAAGGTGCCGGGGCTCGACATCAAGGACCCTTTCAAACCCTGTGCTTGCAGCCCCTCCTGCCTGTTCGACCACAAAGGCGAGCGGATTCACCTCGCACATCAGCATCAACTTCCCGTGGGGTTTCAGGGGATCCTTGGAATCTACCGGATACATGTGGATGCCCCCTTTCAGCAGATTTCGGTGAAAATCTGCTACAAAAGAACCGGTATAGCGCAAAGTGTAAGGGCGGCCCGACTTGATGTCCGGGGTCTTGAAGTACTCAACTAAATTCTGGACTTTCTCATCCCAGAAATAGTAATTCCCCTCATTGATGCTGTAAGTCTTTCCCTTTTTAGGTATCCGGATGTTTTCGTGGGAAAGAAGAAACTCGCCGATCCTACGCTCAAGTGTGAAGCCGTGAACGCCAGTTCCGGTCGTATAAACCATCATCGTGCTTGAGCCGTAGATGAAATAGCCAGCGGCAAGCTGCTTGTGACCCGGCTGCAAGGCATTTGCCATGAAACTCATTTCTCCGGAGTTTTCCTTTTTGAGGATCGAAAAAACCGTCCCAACGTCAATATGGACATCAATATTGGTAATCCCTCCAAGTGGATCGAAGACCAGGATATAGTCTCCTTTGGCATACTTTGGCGGAATGGGAATCAGGTCAGTCTCTTTTTTGGAGGCCATGCACCACAGATGGCCAATGTGACTGACGCGATTGATGATCGTGGCGTTGGCAAACTCCACCAGCTTCTGGTAATGTTCTTCGTCCACACTCTCGGTCCCAACAAACCCCAAATCCTCAGTCAAGTTTGCCTTGTTTACCTTCTGGGCAATGATCTTTGCCGCCACCGTCAGTTCTGACAGCAATGACGTAAAGGCACCGGTCGCCTCAGGCCGCTCTTTTTGCATAGTTAAGATATGTTCAGTTACCGTTATCCCTTTGGCCATTTTCTACTCCTTTTTGACGGCTTCGTGAAAAGTCCATCTGCGGCGTTGTGCTTCATCCCCGCCCTGTTAAATGAAGGGCACCCATCTCAAAAAGTGTTGGATGCCAAGGTTTCTTGGAAACACGCACAACAAATGGGACAACTATTTAACAGGGTAAATCATTGCGACGTACTATAAGTACGCCTCATTCCTCAAGATTCGCACGCCTTGCATATGAACTTTTTACTTTGCCGTCGATTTGATGACTTCTTACGAAGTCATCCTTTTTGAATAGTCAAAAAACCCTCTATCCCTGTTATGTCTATCTGATTGCTGTCGAGCCCCAGGACGTCTTTATCTATACCCATACAGAGCCCCAGGGGCTGGGGATTAGAATAAGTGCCTAAAGTTAAAGGAACAAAACCAATCTAAAAAAGTTTCTTCAAATCCCTGGCCCAGACCGGGACAATAGGCTTAGCAGATTAATTTAAGCATGTAGCGCCAGGGCGGGCCTCAACTTTAGCTCACTTTAGACACTTTAGGCACTTTAGTTCACTTACAACTCCAACCATGAATCGGTATAGAGGGAATGCCCCAGGAGCACCTTTACAGTTTTCACATAGTCCTGAGCTTCCTTGCTAAGATTTTCTATGTCCAGATCCTCTCCGTCCACCACTTGATGAACCAAAGCCGTGATTTCCGGGCTCTTGCCCCGTGCGATTTCATGTAGGTCCTTGTCAAAGGCGTCCACGATACAGGATTTCATCCCGGACTTTTCGAGTATCATCACGTACGTCTGATTCAGGATGGGGCGGAGATGGGGCGGCGCTCCGTTAGAGACGTTAGAGAGCCCACACGTTGACTTGCACCCGGGGGCCAGCACTTCTGCGATCATATCCAGCTCTGACATGAACTGATTGCATTCCAGCAGCTGATTCTGCTGGACATTCACAGGTGTGATGATCGGATCGACCCAGATATCCTCTCCTGCCACACCGGCCTCTGTGGCTCTCTGGAGTATGTCGGCAGTTAGGGCTCCACGCTCGGCCGCATCCCTGGGCATCCCTTCTGGCCCCCAAAGCAGCGCAACCATGCCCGCATCGTATTTTGTGACCAGGGGGATCTGTGCCTCCATCCTCTCAGGACGGCACATGATGGAATTAGTGACGGCCTTGCCCTGCTTGTTCTTGTACACTTTCAAGCCGGCCTCGATCGCCTTCACATTGGTAGTATCAAGATAGAGGGGCAGATCCACGACTTCCTGGACGATTTTTACCATCCACTCCATCAATTCCTCCCCGCCCTTTCTGGCAGGGCCTAAGTTGATATCGATATAATCCACCCCTGCTTCGACCTCGGCCACAGCCAGGTCTTGTATGGGCTTTGGCTTCCTCTCCTTCATGGCTTGACCGATTGCCTTGACCATTACATTTAGGTTTTCACCGATCAGAATCATGAAACCCCCTTAGAGTAAGTGCCTAAAGTGAGCTAAAGTGCCTAAAGTTAGAAAAACAAAACCAATCTCTTTAAAAAGGTTTCTTTAAGTCCTCAACTTTAGCTCACTTTAGACACTTTAGGCACTTTAGCTCACTTGCGTCTTACGCGCTCCATTCTTTCAAATAAGCCGGTATATGGGCCGACTCTCTTGGACCCACCAGAACCTCCCAGTCTCCGAGTTCCTCTTCGAGATCTCCTGAGATGGCCGCAGCATAACCTGGTATGACGACCTTCTTGTGCCTGACTTTGTCCATGATGCCGGATTTTTTGAGAGACATACCGACTGCGTCCCCTACAAATTTTCCAGCGGCCCAGGCGGTGAGTACAGAGAGCCCCTCTGTGTCCACGATAACCAGCCATGCCGGAACGCGGCTCGTTTCAATCTCGCCCGACACAATGAAATATGTGAGCGAGAAGTTGCAGGAGACCAATACGGGCGAGTCCTCGTTCGGTCCTCCGATTTCATAGATTCCCGGGGAGGTGGCCATGGGGCGCTGTGGATCCGTATAGATGTTCATACGGGCCAGCAGCAACGGAAACAGAGTGTGCCCCTGGATGTCCGAAAGGACAACGATGCCGCCGTACTTTGCCACAAATATAGAGGCAATCAATGCCTCTTGCACCAAATCATCGGCCATCTCACACGGCAAGGCTATGGTCGGAAAGCCGAGGGGTTTGTATTTCTTGAGAAGGGCCCCTCGACGGATAAGTATCTGGTCTTCAAGGGCTTTCCTGACACCTCGGGCCCCTGAGTCAATGACCACATCTTTCAAACCACCTTCGGTCAGCTTCGTCGTCAACTCAGAGACCTCGTCAAGGCCATCCCCTTTCACCGCTAGAGGACACCCGTACTCTTTGGCCAGGCCGGCCATGCGGTCTGCGTTTTCCTTGGTTGCTGGATAGATGAGGGGCTTGCGATCTGCACTTGCCTTCAGTCCAGCCTCCATCACGCTGGGGTCCTCGGTCATCAGGATAATGCCAGCGTCTGTTTCATTTTTTACCTTTGAAACGAGGGCCTCAAACTTGCCACCGTCGGCAGAGAGCGATTTCACGGCAATAAGATCCGCCCTCAAGGTCAAACCTACCCGTTCGTACTCCAATGCCTTGAATCGATCGAGGTGACCCGCCACCTCCTCATCACCCATCTCATCTGTGACAAGAACAGCTATGCCAGGAGGATTCAGGAAGGTCTTTTCATGACGAAAAAGGACAGTTTCGCCACCAATTTTGAGTTTCCTTTCCCCGATGCCGATCTCTACCACCCTGATGGGAGGAGCCGCGGCATCAGCAAGCTCTGCCTTGGCCTCTTCTGAAACATAGGGGCAGGCGGCAAGCTCTGCCTTGCCTGCCGCCAGGTTCATGGCAAATGCCAGGCAGGTGGGCACCCCGCATTCCCCGCAATTAGTCTTGGGCAAGAGTTTGTAAATCTGGATTCCGGTTAAAGCCATTTTGTTCCTCCATTCTAAAAAGTGCCTAAAGTGAACTAAAGTGCCTAAAGTGAGCTAAAGTTGATGGCCTGCCTGCCATCGCTCTCGTTCAGGCGAGGCGGGCGGGGTTGAACAAACTTCTGGGAAGAAACTGATCTTGTTCTTTTAACTTTAGGCACTTTAGCTCACTTAAACAGTCTACTCTAGCAGCGGATCCATAGTCAGGGCAGGATGGCCCTTTTCCTCCAGAAAGGGGAGGATTTCCTCTTCGGAAGTACCTATGGTTTCATCGGCAATCATATCCAGCAAATCCGGGATGCCAATCTCTTCAGCACGCTTTTTGAGGCGTTCCCCAATCTCCTCCTTCAAATGCTTGGGCATCCAGACCAAACGCTTGATCCCGCCATCACCAATGATCCATTTCTTCTGAGTGATGTTGTATTTGCCATGCCCTACAAATCCAGGCACACTCATTCCGCCCCCGATGGTTCCGGCAAGGGTGGTAAACTTCATGCCGCAGGGAGTCATCCCCCTAAAATCACGATCCACGGTCATGATACCGTTGCAGATGGGAAGTATTGCAGCAATGCATTCACAACACCCGCAGGTCGTCATGGGGTCGTGCACAATAGTGTAAAAATTATAGTGATCCAGGGCCTGGCGCGAGGCCTTGTATAGGAACTCGTTGCACCCTTTCCACTGCCCAAATTTTGCATCCAGGCAGTCCCCCTTCTCCACAGGCTGATTAGGACCCGTAGGATTGATCTCATAGGAGGCCTTACAGTCCATCCAGTTGTAGGCACCACACAGCCCGGTCCTCTCCGGGCTGATAATGCACACATGATTAGGTGCAAAGGACTGGCAAAGCGTACAGGAGTAATAGATATCTGTGGTCTCATCGGTCATCCCTTCTATCCGGGCGTCTCGATACCCGTAAACCCCCCTTGCCTTTTCCAGGATCTCTCTTACCTTATCCTCTTCTGTATAGAGTTTGACCTGGACCTTATCAAAGATAGCGCCAAAGTCCTGATGAAACTTGGCATGCAGGATATCCCCGATGTGTTTGAGCTTGAGCCCTTTTGCGGCAGCAGCCTTAGCCATCCTTATCCAGGTGATGTCTCTCTGGCCAATGTGCATAAGCCCCTGGGCGTAGTTGACAAAGTGGTGAATCTGCCTTTCGAGGATAGGCTCAAAGTCATCCTGCATTTTCCTGCCCGCAAACTCAACCGCGATGGCCAACGGGAGCGTTGCCCCTGGCTCCATATCATCAACATCCGGACCGAACAGCTCGATCTTGCCATCCTCCACCTCGTCCATCTCCATGGTGGTGGCCCATTCCACAGCCTGTGTCTTACCGCCACCACATTCTAAGAACAGGTCATCCTTGCGGACGCGCTCTCCTTCAAAGGCAGGCCCGTAAGATACCGGTACAGGAACTTTTGCCACGGTCACCTTCAGCCCCCTGACTTCAACGGCTCTGGAGACCAGTTGGTCATATGGCACATTGGACACTACATGCTCATAAGTACAGATACCTGTGGGAAGGATCTCCGGAATCGGTGTGTCGGCAATGGTCGGGAAACCCCAGTTTATGGCACCAGCCGCATTGGCGTACCATTCATCGGTCACTGTGCCCAGGGGCATGGCAAACGCAAAAATACGATCTTTGTTGTAGAAAAGAATGCCCTTAAAATCCCCGGGCTCCATACCTCCAAAGGACATGGCGGCCCGGGTGGCAAAGCCCATGGCAAATATGGTCGCCGTATAGTCGGGCCCAAAGGAGACAAGACGTGTGCCCCATCCGACCTGTACGCCTGCCTCTACCAGCATCTCGGACATGGTACGGCCTTCATGGTCCGCAGACATGAACACGTAAAGGTTCTTTTCCTGAAGCTCCTGGGCAAGCTGGACAGCGATCTCTTTGGTTGGAGGGGCACCCAGAATAGCCGCAAAGCCAGGGGCGGTGCCGTCAACAAATTCCACGCCACGTTTGCGCAATATGACGTCATCCGCCGCGCCCAACCAGAGGTTTCCGTTTGAAGGGTCTTCCGTCTTGGTGTAAAAATCCGGAGACTCCAGATAGCGTATGGCCTCAATAATCTCCTCTGCAAAGAGTGTGGCCATCCCGGCTTCTAAGGCGGGTGCCAGGTAGGGGAGCCATACATGTTCGTCCACCATGGCAGGCAGCAATGACCTGCACCGATCAAGGACCTCCTTGACATCTCCGAGCTTCTTAACAGGAACACCCGACATGCCATAGATAATGGGAAGATAATAGGCCGTGTTGGGAAAACCGATCTCTTGATCAGTCCCCCATTTTTCCATGGCTTCTTGATACTTGGCTTCCGCCCTCTCTACGATTTTGTGGGCACCACGAATCGCTGCCGAACAAATGATTTTTGACACTTTTCAAATACCTCGTTTGTTATTAATTGGATTTAATTAACCGATCACCAGGTCTCTCGCCCGCTCCCTTGGGTCGCTAGAGCCCGCAGAGATCGCTGAGATAACAATTTCTTGGCCTGATTTTTTGAGTGGGAAAAATCAGACCAAACAATCAGCCCCTGCTGGGGCGTTAAAACCGAAGCTATGACACCTTTCATCATGACTCCAGAAAGCCTTACGCGATAGCGTTGCAGTTTAAGCTGAATTGCCCTCTCAGCAATTCAGCTTAAAAAAACTCCGTGCCTCTGTGCGCTCTGTGAGAGGCAAAAGAGCGCCCCTGATTACTTACGTTCAGTTTGCCATCAAGTCGTTAATAAAACCTCTGACCAATTGAATGGCGTCCGGATGCCGCATAATAAGGATGTCTCCTCCTGCCAGCAGGAGCAAGAGCGCTGTCATGGCCTCAAGGAGAACGCCCCTTTTTAAAGGATCGCCCAACAACGGGGCCTCCTCCTCGCTGATCCTCGCTTCCTTGACCTTCCAGACCTCCTTGGCCAGGTTACACACAATAGGGAACTGGAGCCTTTCGTCTTCCTGGGTGAGGGCGGCCATACGGTCTCTCTCCATCACTGAGTAACAATACTCCAACCCGTAACCCAATCCTGCCACGGTGGGGTCAACAAGGATGCACTTGTCAGGCACGCCGAGGTTCCCTATCAGAATATTGAGCTGTTTGGCCAGGTTGATATCAATAGGTGTAGAGGCGGCTATGGTATGCTGATAGGCAAGAGAGGCCGCCCCCAGGGCCTTATAGCTACCTTCTGGTATGGGGCCGAGGATAAGATTTTCTCCCGCGCATTCCTCTGCAATCATTTTTAGGACTTCTGTGTCCTTTTCCAGATTGCCGCTACCCCATACAATTAGGGGAACCTCAATGGCAGCAGCTACTTTCTTGGTTACCTCCACTGCCTGTTCGGCCGGCGTGTTTTGGGCATTAGGATCTGTGCTGGCCAGTTGCAATGCGAGCATTTCCGCGCCGTATGATGCAACGCATTTTTGGGCCCACGCGGCAGGGTCCTGGACAACATCGGCAAAGGGTTCCAATGCCGCTTGGGGCCAGTCCTCAGGAGGTGCATCATAGACCTCCATGGCTATCTTTGGTGGGTGCGGCATACTTCCTTCAAAGAGGTAAAATGGATAGCAGGTCTCTCCACCCACAATCATATGGTTTGCTTCTTTGCCCAGCGGGATTTCCTTGATTGCACCGTTGTATGATATCTTTGGTATTTCAAAGGCCATGTCTATTCCTCCCGAATTTCCATCCATATTTATTGGGTTAGTTCTAACTCGTCGTTAGCTTAATAAATTCGTACTTAGATTAATTCTTGTTTCAGGTTTCAGGTTTCAGTGTTCAGGTTTCAGTGTTCAGGTTTCAGGTTTCAGTGTTCAGCTCTTGCATTTATTCACTTCTGACACCTGACACCTGATTCGATCTCACACACGATCTCCGGCAAAAAGTGTAAACTACGAAATGAAGGATGCCGACTTTTCTGTAATGTATCCTT
>JAUWXF010000024.1 GCA_030616475.1 Desulfobacterales bacterium | reverse complement strand
TGAGTTCTATTTTGACCTCACGGAGAAACTGTGTGGTCTTTACCAAAAAGGCCGGTTGAAAAGTAGGCGCTGAGGGCTTAATCGCCTTTGGAGCTCCACTCTTGGACAAAGTCTCCCGGCTTTGGACAGGCCGTTGTTGAACAGTCGGCACTGTGGCCCTTTCCTGCCCCAGAGCCAGTTTTCGGTTATCCAGCTTTGTTGCGCCCTTTTGTTTCTTCTTCTTTGTTGATGCTGGCCGTTTACGCTTTAGACGTGCCATAGTTGTCGTATACAAGTGCCTAAAGTGAGCTAAAGTGAGCTAAAGTTGAGGACTTGAAGAAACTTTTCTTTAAAATTGGTTTTATTCCTTTAACTTTAGGCACTTTAGTTCACTTTAGGCACTCCGTTATTGACCAATAACTAATAACCAATAACTAATAACCAATAACTAATGACCAATGACCAATGACAACTCAGACAGGAGAGAAAAATGGGTGATTTGAAGATTCAACACAACATGCAGCCCGGCCTGTATCAGGGAGACAGGAAAACGCGCACCGGCTCTCCGGGCTTTGGTGATGTCATCAAACAGGCAATAAAGCGGGTGAGCGATATGCAGTTACGGGCCGATCAATCTGTTGAACAGCTCTTAAAAGGAGAAACTGGCATCCATGAGACCATGATAGCCCTTCAAAAGGCCGGTATTTCTTTTCGCCTCTTGCTTCAGGCTCGAAACAAAGTAATGGATGCCTACAGGGAAGTGATGCGAATGCAGTTCTAATTCCGAATTGAGGGATTGAGGGATTGAGGGATTGAGGGATTGAGGGATTGAGGGATTGAGGGATTGAGGGATTGAGGGATTGAGGGATTGAGGGATTGAGGGATTGAAGGATTGAGGGATTGAGGGATTGAGGGATTGAGGGATTGAGGGATTGAGGGATTGAGGGATTGAAGGATTATCAAATATCAAATATCATATAATAAGAAGTCATTATGAAAATTATTGAACAGTTCATGGCCGTGTTCAAGGCCATGCCGGTCTCAAAGAAAATCTCCATGACTGTTGTGCTGGGGCTGGTGGTGGCGGGGTTTGCATTTATGTTTCTTTGGGCCAATCAGATTGATTATCAGGTCCTGTACAGCAACCTTTCCCAGGAAGATGCAGGCAATATAGTCTCCAAACTAAAGGAACAGCGTGTTCCGTATAAGCTTGAAGGCGGCGGTTCGCTCATTATGGTTCCCGCGGAAAAGGTCTATGAAACACGGCTCTCCCTGGCCGGTGACAGACTCCCGAGAGGGGGCAACGTCGGGTTTGAAATCTTTGATCACACAAGTTTCAGTACCACCGAATTTGTCCAGAGACTCAACTATCAAAGAGCCCTTCAGGGGGAATTGTGCCGGACTATAGGTGAATTTCGGGAGGTGGAGCACGCAAGGGTTCTTATTGTGATGCCGAAGGATTCCTTATTTGTTGAAGATGACAAGCAGCCATCAGCTTCGGTCTTGTTGAAACTAAGATCAAGTTTGTCTCCAGACAAAGTGGCAGGAGTCGTCCATATTGTAGCAAGTGCCGTTGAAGGACTGGCACCACATCAGGTTACGGTCGTCGATACGACCGGCAGGGTATTGTTCAAAGGGCCTGACCAGGAGGATCAGACAGCCCTTTTTAGCAGCAACAAGCTCGATTATCAACGTCAGATTGAGGGGAAGATTGCAGGACGTGTCCAGACTATGATGGAGGGTATTGTAGGCAAAGGCAAAGCCATTGTCCGTGTGAGTGCTGAGATCGATTTTGATCAAATCGATTTCAGCGAGGAAAAATATGATCCTGATAGTACCGTTGTTAGAAGCAAACAACGCAGAGTAGAGTCGTCTGAAAAAGGCGGGGAGAACGCACTTGGGGTTGTGTCTGTGGATCCCGGGCAGCCCGGTGTCCCCTCACAACAAGCCGGAACAGGGACAAGGTCTGAAAAAGAAGACGAGGTCGTCAATTACGAAATCAACAGAGTCACCCGACGTGTGATAAAACCCTCGGGCACAGTGAAACGACTTTCGGTGGCAGCAGTGGTTGATGGAACCTACGAAGTCGTCACCGCTGAAGATGGGTCTAAGACAAAAAAATACACTCCGAGAAGCTCGAAGGAACTCGAAGAGTTTGAGAGGCTTGTCAAAAGGGCGATGGGCTTTGACGCGGACCGCGAGGATCAAGTCCACGTGAGCTGTTTCCCTCTTTCTATTTCCGCAGACATAGAAGCCCCGGACAGCACGGGGACAGATTGGCAGGCCTACGGACGCCAGTATATCAGGCCGGCCATCAATCTTGTACTGTTGCTTGTGATATTTCTTTTTGTGGTGCGCCCCCTTTTGAGATCGGTCAAGGGAATCATTACAACTGTTGACACCTCGCCAAAGGCCCTACCGGAAATGCACGAGGAATTGGAGTCTGCCGCGCTGCCGGAACCCAAGGCTCGGCAGGCTCGGGGCGTACAGCAGAGGGCGGTTTTGCTGGCAAAAAGCAATACTGAGAAGACGGAACAGGTGCTCAAAGGTTGGCTGCAAGAGGCGGAATAAATGGCACAGATCAAGTTTAAGGGTCAGACTATAATGGGTCCGCAGAAGGCCGCAATATTTCTTTTGATGATGGGGGAAGAGTATACTTCGGAGGTTTTCAGGAAGTTGGAGCCGGATGAAATCACCAAACTTGTCGCCCACATGTCAGAAACCAGAGCTGTTCCCCAGCAGCTCTTGATGCAGATTATGGAAGAGTTTCTTCGGAATATCGAAAGCGAAGGTCAATTAATGGTGGAAGGTGAATCTTTTCTGAAAAATGTGGTGGACGGCTCCTTAGGCAAAGAAAAGGCCAGAGCAGTCTATAGGGAGCTTGAAAAGAGCAAGAAGAACATACCGTTCGGTTATTTTGACGGTATAGACAACACTATTGTGATTAACTTGATCAAAGGGGAGCATCCCCAGACGATAGCTCTGATACTGGCATCCTTGAAATCTGAGAGGGCTGCCGAGATCCTTTCAGACTTGCCAGAACAAATACAGGCCGACGTCGCAATGCGTATCGTAAAAATGGACCAGGTACCCAAGGAAGTTATCCAGGAAGTAGACCAGATGCTTCACAAGGAGATCAGGGGCATAGGCGATTCCGGCAGTAGAGAAGTCGACGGCACGACGGCCCTTGCCAATATATTGAACGAAATAGACAAGAGTTCTGAGGAACAGATCCTGTCGTTGATTGAAGAAGAAGATGAACAGATGGCCGAGGAAGTCAGACAACTGATGTTTATTTTTGAAGATCTCCTCAAAGTGGATGATCGTGGTTTTCGAGAGATCTTGAAACAGATCGATAAACAAGAACTGACCGTGGCCCTCAGGACTGCATCTGAAGAATTGAAAGAAAAGTTCTTTAGCAACATGTCGGAAAGGGCAAGGGAGATGCTTCGGGAAGACATGGAAATCATGGGCCCTGTAAGAATCTCTGACGTCGAAGAAGCCCAGCAGAAAATCCTCAGGGCCGCCAGACAACTTGAAAGTGAAGGCAAGATCATACTGGGAAAGGGGGGAGACGATATCCTTGTCTAATACTATGACAGAGACCGGCACTCAAAATGAGAAATGTGGGATTTTTGAAATGGAATCCTTCGACACGTCAGATCCCCCCTCTGCTCCCGACACACGTCGTAGCACCTTTGAGCCTTCCCATGCCGGGTCCGGCGATGATAATACGCTTCGATTTATGCCTTTGTTTGATGATAGGGAGAAGGCTAACGGGATCATAGAGGAGGCGAAAAAAAAGGCGAGCTTGATCGAAAGTGAGGCCTACGAAAAGGGCTTTGCTCAGGGCGAAAAAGATGGCTTTGAGATGGGGACCAAGAAGGTTGAGAAGATTCTCGACCGAATCCATGGCACCCTCCAGGATATTGTCGGTTACAGGCAAGAGTTCGCAAAGAGATATGAAAAGGAGATATTACATCTGATCTGCGCTATTGCCGAAAAGGTTGTGCGAGGGGCGGTTAATGTGGATAACCAGATTGTTCGGGAAACCATCCTTGAGGCCTTCAGCCTTGCTGCCGATCGCTCGGAGGTGACAGTAAAGATCAATCCCGAAGAGGTTGAGTATGTGAAAGAAATAAGGCCGGAATTTTTTGATCGCATCAGCGAGCTAAAATCGATCACGATTGAGTCTGACCCGTCCATTACCCGCGGCGGGTGTTTCATGGAAACAGCTTTTGGTAATGTGGATGCCCGCCTGGAAACCCAGTTGGAGAAAATAACCAAGGCAGTTGAGCGTGCCTTTGAGATTGATGATTGATGATTGACGATTGATGATTGAATAAAGGGCATCCTTCATTCCTCGGTTTACACTTATCAAGGATGCGGGCGCCAAGAGATAAGTTCTTTTGTTCCTACTTTTTGGTGTCAGGTGTCAGGAGCGACAAACGCTAGATCTGAAACCTGAAACCTGAAACCTGAACACTGAAACCTGAAACCTGAACACTGAAACCAGGCACCAGGTGATAGGTGTCAGGTGTCAGAAACTGAAAAAGCAAGACCTGAACACTGAAACCTGAACACTGGTCAATAGGTGTAAACTACTTTATGGCGAAAATGAAGGATGTTGAATAAAGCAAATCAACAATCGACAATCAACAATCGACAATCAACAATCGACAATCAACAATCGAATAACGATCATGTCGAGCGATCTTGGCAACATAAACTGGAACCAATACGTAGATACTGTAAACACCTGCCCGTGCTTGACGGCTGAGGGCCGTGTTGTCAAAGTGATCGGACTTGTTGTGGAAGGGCTCGGACCGGGGATGGGTGTGGGGAGCGCTTGCACCATCCAGAGTGCCGATGGTGAGGAGGTTCCGGCTGAAGTTGTCGGTTTCAAGGATCGCAGAATTGTTCTGATGCCGTACGGAGAAATGCGAGGCATCAGTCCGGGGTGTAAGATCACCCTGGTCAATGAACGCCCTTATGTGCCGGTGGGGGATGCTTTTCTTGGAAGGGTGGTCAATGGCTTAGGTCAGCCTATTGATGGGCGCGGGCCAATACCCTCAAAAGTTCATTATCCCCTGTATGGCAAGGTAGTGAATCCTATGAACCGAAGGCCCATCCGCGAAGTGGCGGACCTGGGTATTGGTGCGGTCAACACCCTTATGACGGTTGGCAAGGGACAGCGAATGGCTATTATGTCCGGCTCGGGCGTTGGCAAAAGCGTGTTGATGGGGATGATGGCACGACACACCACTGCCGAGGTAAGCGTGGTTGCCCTGATTGGCGAGCGGGGACGCGAGGTCAAGGACTTTGTTGAGCAAAATTTAGGCGAAGAGGGCCTTAAAAAGTCGGTTGTTGTGGCGGCAACCTCGGATGTCTCTCCTTTAATAAGGATGCGGGGGGCCTACCTGGCAACAACCCTTGCAGAATACTTCAGGGACCGCGGTCTCGATGTAATCTTAGTCATGGACTCTATCACCAGGTTTGCCATGTCATGCCGGGACGTTGGTTTAGCCGCTGGAGAACCCCCCACAGTAAAGGGATATACCCCTTCATTCTTTGCTCAACTACCCAAGCTTCTGGAACGCGCCGGCAGTATTGAGGGCAAGGGGAGCATAACCGGCATCTACACGGTCTTGGTCGAAGGGGATGATATGAACGATCCTGTGGGAGATGCCGTGCGAGCTACTGTAGACGGCCATATTGTACTTTCAAGAAGGCTTGCCAATCGTGGCCATTATCCGGCCATAGATGTGCTTGCGAGCGTAAGCCGCGTGATGCGAGAAGTCGTGGACCCTGAGCACTTGAAACTTTCTGAGAAGCTTACAGATGTTATCGCTACCTATCAAGATGCCGAAGACCTGATAGCTATCGGGGCATATGTTGATGGGAGTGATCCAAAAATAGATTATGCCAAAAGTATGATTGACAGAATCAATGCCTTTCTAACACAGGATATTGCCGAGAAGGTATCACTTGAGGTTGGAGTTAATAAGCTAAAGGAGCTATTCCAAGGTAACGATCATGAGTAACATCTTAGGAGTTGTTTGAAAAGATTGTCGCATACAGGCAATCCAATTCTAAACCGGCTCAAACTCGTGTATAAGTGAGCGTAAAGAAAAAACAGGTGGCGGACTCAAACAGTGACCCACTTTAGAATTGGATCACCTGTATGCTTGTCAGGCCCACTTTTTCAATGGACTAAAGTGATACGATCATGAAAAGGTTTAAGTTCAGACTCGATCCGGTGATCCGGTATCGAGAGTACCGGGAACGGATTGCCCAGATCGATCTGGCCAGAGAGACACAGGCACTTGTTCAAAGCAAGAACAGGATCTCCGAGATCGAACAAGCCAGGCGGTATGCTGCCGGTGAACTTGACGGCGAGGAGAAGGAAGGGATTGAAGTTGATCGCCATCAGCTCTTTACAGCCTATTTACGGGGGTTGCGCCACGAGATTGAATCCGAAAGTGAGCGCCTAATTGAGATCGGCAAGAGGATAAGGGAAAAGCAGGAGGCAGTCAAGGCCGAAACGATAAAGAAGAAAACCCTGGAGTGGATCAAGCAAACCGAATACACTAAATACTTGGAATGGGTAAATCGAGCAGAACAGAAAGCAGCAGATGAGCTGATCGGGCTGAGGAGAAAAGCAGTTTGAGGGACGCTTCGCTTGAGGTTAGAGGCTCGAAGCAAAAAATTTTCTGCCTCAAGCGAAGCGCTCCTCAAACCTTAAACGGAGGGCTCCTCAATCAAAGCGGATACCGCAGTTTATGACCGTGCCCAGTATAAAATACCGAAAAAAATGAAATTGACAATCAAACACGCAAGACTTCACCTGCCGGCAACGCTATTGGGCTTTTTGATTGTAAAGCTTGTGCTTGGCGGTACGCTCCTGTACATGAAAGGGCCTGCGTTGTCCATACCTGTGTTGGATAGCAGGCCAGCCTTAGCCGAAGATGCCGATTCCCCTACGCCATCACAGCCATCTTTGAATTCCCAAAATGTGGGGGCGAGCGTAGAAATCCTTGAATGCAAGCGTGCTGAGATAGAGACGGAAAGACGGCAACTCGAAAGGGAACGTAAACAACTAACGGCCCTCAAGCAGGAAATTGAGGCAAAGATTATTCAGTTGTCAGAAATCCAGGACGGTATCCAGAGAAAGCTTGATGAACACAAGACAATTGGTGATAACAAGATCAAGCATCTCATCAAGATATACACCAGCATGGCCCCCAAAAAGGCCGCGGCCCTTATAGAAAAGCTTGATATGAAGGTTGTTATGGAATTGTTCTCACAGATGAAGGGGGAACAGGTTGGGCAGATACTTCCCCATGTGTCGTCTGAGAAAGCGGCCAATATCAGTGAAAACCTTGCCAAGCGAAAATAAAGCGCATAGGGCAAAGCGCATAGAGTAAATTCGCAGCACCTAACCCGGACAAGCCGGAAAATACGAAATTCGAATATCGAAATTCGAAACAATGACCGAATCTCTAAAGCTCAAATGACCGAAACATAAGAAATCGTATTCCACAAAAAACGCGCTGTTTTGAACATTTGGAAATTCGAGTTTTGAATTTGTTTCGGATTTCGACATTCGATATTCGGATTTATTTTCTGCCAGAAAAAACACGAATTCCACAACTCAGCGCCTGGATTCTTTCCGCTATGCGCTATGCGCTTTAGGGTTGTTCCACATTTCTGCCCCGCCACTCTTGAGTTTCATCAAGAACTCACCCGTTACGGAACAGGTCTGTTCGGCGATCAACATTTGAATGAATCAGGGCATCACTGATCTTTGCCTTCTTCATCCTCCCTATATCATCAGAACTGACCAATGAGTTCATAGCCCCGACCAGGCCGGAATAGATTATTGTCATACCTACCACGGAGAGTAAACTTAGGGGCTTCGCCCCAATTGGAATGTTGGAATGATGGAATATTGGAACGATGGGTTCAGAGGAGTTAAGAGGATTCAAAATGATTTTTTTCGCTTTTATCCTCAATATTCCAGCATTCCATTATTCCACGAACGATGGAGAAAACAGAAATTGCAGGAAAACCCTTTGAGTTCACCTGGTTGCAGAACTTCCGAGACGTCATATATAAATATCCACCAGATGTCCTTTTTCAAAAGGAATGACGCGACGCAATCGTCGGGTCTCATGATCGCTGGAATTCTTGGATGACCTGGTATCGTCTTGGCCCACGAGGGCGGTCCTTTGGGGAGGCCTGGCAAGATATGTTTTGCTCTTTGTAATAGGTACGATAGCCATATTTTGGTTGGGATTAACTTCCATGGCTCAGCACCCTCCTGTTTATCGGTTAGCCGGTTTGGCCCGTTTAGCCCGTTGAGCCGGAAGTCGCTTCGCTCCGTTGAAGGCCTGCCCTGGCGCGTCGTCCCACTGAGGAGCAACGATGCCGATAATCCAGGTCTGGGCCAGGGTTTGAGGCCCGCCCTGGCGCTCATGTTCACTGTAGGCTACAAGCTGATAAATCTCGGTCTGGGCCAGGGACCGCTCCCGCCTGCCAGCGCCGCGCTCGCCTGATAGCTGCAATGCCGGCACACATGGCATTGGCGGGCAGGTCGCTTGAGGTTTGAGGCAGAAGAAAAAGATTTTTTTGCCTCCAACCTTAAGCCTCCAACGGTGTCATAGGCGCCTTACGGGCAAAACGGGCCTAACGGCCTAAACCGGCAAAACGGGCAAACCCAACGTTATAAGCATATTCTCAGAAAGTCAAGTTTTCTTATTCCTGCCTGCAAAGACATGGGAAATATTTTCCGGTCCAGCCTTCACAATGGAAAAACTTTCATTCCAGGGCCAACCCCGAGCACCTCGCATTGGAGATGATTTTTTCAAGACTGTGTATTTATTGACAATACATGGAAGCACCTTTTCTGGCATGCTCATTGCTCACAGGATGTTCAGCGATTACCAAAACCAGGAAGTAATAGTTCAGCACCCATTGCCTTTTCTGTCATTTCGACCAAATGGAGAAATCTTCTAGCTTGGAACTGCGTACCCTCCGAACAAGATTTCTCCCTGGCCCAGACCCTGGCCCAGACCGGGTTTTTCTCCCCTGGGCATGATCCAACTTCTGTCGCGCCAGGGCGGGCAGGGCGGGCACGTTCGTTCGAAATGACAATACGGGCTGAACTATTACACTAGGAAAAGGGGTCACGACGAAAAAGCCATGAATCCACAGTCAATCAAGCTTGCTCTCATTCTTAACAATTTGAAGGTTAAAGCAAAGCAAGGGGCTCCAGGACATGAGACCAGGCACCCGGAGTATAAGGGGGTGTTTTCAGGGCTCTTAGAGAAAGCCCTCGAGCCGGGCAGGGCTCTGCGTTTACCAGGAGGCAAAAAGGCAACAAACACAAAAGGAACCTACCGGGGATGGCTTGAGCATTTCAGAAATCGATTAATGTCCCTGGGCATTCCCCTTAAAGAGATGTCGTTATCCCGCGAGGCACTGCCTGATTTGAAAAAAATCCTTATTGCGGAAGGATATTCAGAATCAGAGGTTACCGGTTTTCTCAAGAAACTGCTTAATGGAAGACAATGGCATGAGATTAAGGTCACCGAACTTCTTGAAAGACTCGCTGAGCTGAAGGCCTTGTTCGACAAAAAATTCCCAGATCCTGCCTTGGAAGTGTCGGCCGTACCCTACCTAAAAGCTATACTGAGCCGCCTCGGCCTGGGTCTTCAGGAGGTTAACAGGGCGATAGAGCAGGCAAGGGCGGAGGGGGGACGACTTAACCTGAAAAGTTTTGTCCGGAATCTGAAAGGTATCCTCAGGGCCTTGCCCGAGGCAAACCAGCCCGGAGCTGACGGAAAGGCCGCCCAGGATATAAAGGACATGCTAGCTCGTATGGGGATAGTTGATAAAGCGAGCAAGATCGATGGTCCCATCTCTTTGGAACGATTTGTCCGGATACTTGAGCAAAGGGTGGCCAGTCTGATGCCGCCCGCCCTGTCAAAAACCCAGATCGAAAATCATGTAAACGCTCTTCTGGGCAACGTGCTGGTGGCAAGGAAACAACAGGGTGGAAAGTCCAGCATAGAGTCCCTTTATGCCAATAAACTTAAGGTATTACCCGATGACGATTCGAAGGCCAATCCGGGTTTCAAACAAATAGCGGAGGGATGGAAGAACTCCGCATCTCAGGGGAAAACGGCAGCGGTCAAGGCTGAGGGCGCTGCTGAATTTCAGGGAAAAGAAGATAAACTGCTTTCTAAAATGGAAAAACTGATCGAAGCCGTACAAGGGGCACACGGCAAAAAGGGAATCGATCAAGACAAAGCGGCCTCGCCATATTGGGTCAGGGAGTCGATGATGGACCGCGCTCCTGCTCCCGATGCCGGCATTAGACAAGGGGCAAGGCCGATTCCCCTTTACGTTGTTAACCAGGTTGCAAGACAGATCTCGCTTTCCCTTCATCGTGGAGAGAATAACATAAGGCTTCAGTTAAAGCCCCCCCAGCTTGGGGCTATTCAAATTGATATGCACATGAAGGATAGCGTTTTAAAGATCGCGATGACCACCGAACATAATTCAGTAAAGGAATTCCTGGTATCGAGTATCCAGGAACTCAGAGAGACTTTACTACAACAGGGAGTAAAGCTTGATAGAATAGAAGTCCAGGTTAACTACAATCTCGGCCAGTCCATGGCCCAGGCCCGCCGCGGGCAGAATGGCTTTCAGCGGCAAGGCCAGGAACAACGGAATGGACCGGGTGCGCTGGCAGGTAATGGAGATGTCTCGGAGACAACAACGCCCCGCATCATTCGGGCAGATGCGCTCGTTGACCTGATGGCATGATATTAAAGAGTAAGCAGTAGGCAGTGGGCAGATTTCGGATTGCGGAATGACACGAATGCGGAATGCGGAATTGGGGTTTTCAACTTTAGCACACTTTAGGCACTTTAGTTCACTTTAGGCACTCCGTTATTGACCAATGACAAATGACAAATGACAAAATGGAGGCAAACCATGTCTATAGCAGCACTTGAACCAACGTACAACAAGCCTGATGATACATCAAGTTATGCCAGCCCGAAAAGGGAGACGGGACTGGACCAGTTCCTGACTTTGCTGGTAGCTCAACTCAAACATCAAGACCCATTTAATCCTATGGAATCGACGGAATTTACTGCCCAGTTGGCACAGTTTTCCAGTCTGGAACAATTGTTTGCGGTAAACGAAAACCTGATAGGTATCCAGAAGAGTCTTGGCAGCCAGCAAGAAGAGGATCTCATCGGCTTGATCGGCAAGACAGTGAAAGCCGAGGATACTACGATCCTTGTTAAAGACGGCAGCGTAGTATCAGGTTCATACACGTTAGAGGATCGCGCCGACGTGACTATTGTAGTTTACGACAGCAATGGGCAGGAGGTCAGGACACTCTCTCCGGGCTGGAAGGATGCCGGCGATTACAATGTTGAATGGAACGGCAGGGATAATAACGGAGACATGGCAGAAGACGGCATCTATACCTTTGAGGTTAGCGCTAAGGATGAAGCTGGTCATTATGTTACAGTAAACACCTATATCACCGGAGAGGTTACCGGCGTGACGTATGAGTATGGTCTCCCCTATCTGATGATCGGGGACAGACTGGTAAGTACGAATTATAGTATTGTAGAAGTCAGGAAAACAGAGGAAACGGGCTGACGACTAAGGGGGTAATTAGGCATGTCTATATCAAGTTCCATGTACACGAGTATGAGCAGTCTTTTCTGCCTTGAAAAGAAGATGGCAATGCTTGGAGATAACATCGCAAATATCAGTACAACAGGATTCAGGGGCAGTCGTGTCAGTTTTGAAGATGTCCTTTCTCAGGCGACAGGCGCCGGTGGTGTCAGGCTAAATCCAGCGGGATTTACAAGCGATTTTTCAAAAGAGGGCTCCACCGAGGCCTCTAATGTGGCTACCAATATGGCCATCTCCGGGGATGGTTTCTTTATCCTTCGCGATCCTGAGGATACCGGCTCCACTTATTACACAAGGGCCGGAGGATTTGTTTTTAACTCCGAGGGTTATTTAGTCAATCCAGGGGGCTACATTGTTCAGGGTTATGAGTTTAGTGATCAAGGGACAGAAGGCACGACTCTGGCAGACATTCAACTCAATCTTACAACGCCTGCTGCCACTCCCGATAATCCTAACCCTGCTCCTCGCCTGGTTTCTTCTCCAAGTCCATCCACAAGATTAACATTAAAATCCAATGTTGATGCCCGTTCTCAAGATCATTCCCCGGGTGGACTTTTTGATAAATGGGATGCAACTAACGAGGTGCCGATTAGCTTAAATGATTATGAGATCCGGGCAGACCACTATATATATGATAGCTCAGGCGATACGCATGCAATCGCGGTCTATTATGACAGAACCTCCCTGGATAACATCTGGGAATATCTAATTACCTCCCCCCCTGAAGGGACCGGGACAGCCCCCAAAGATGGAGTTCTCGCAAGGGGTACCATTACTTTTGACAGCTATGGATATATAAACGCTATGACCATAGAAAATTATCAGGGAGGTGGATGGACGCCAGGCACCACTAATGATAACCGGTATCTCACCTTTCAAACCTCTTTTGCAGGAGCAGGAACTATAGAGTTTGATGTGGGTGCCACATATGTCAATGGACTTTGGCAGCGTGATGCCCAAACTACAACCCAGTTTGGATATGCATCTTACATAAAATTCTCAAATACGGACGGCTATGGTGAGGGTGATTTGATTGACTTTTCAGTAACCAGTGACGGTATCATCAGGGCAAGATTTGATAATAGTGTTATCAGTGATCTCTTCAGGGTCGGGCTTGCTAAGTCTATCGACCCTTCCAGCCGCCTCCACAGGATAGGGTCTACTCTTTTTCAGGCAGATTCCCAAAACGCAGACTTAATAGTCGGTAGTCCGGGGAGCTCGGGTCTGGGCACTATCTTGGGGGGTTCTCTCGAAACATCAAATGTTGAACTGGTAGAGCAGTTTGGTGAGTTAATCTTTACCCAGAGGGCCCTTCAGGCAAATGCAAAAGGGATCGTCGCGGCTGATGAAATGATTAAGACCGCAATGGGCTTAAAGAGATAAACCGGAATTGCGGATTGCGGAATGCGGAATGCGGAGGACAGAGGACAGAGGGTAGAGGGCGGAGGACAGAGGGCGGAGGGCAGTAGGCAGTAGGCAGTAACCAATATGAAATATGAAATATGAAATGACCAATGACTAATGACCAATGACTAATGACTAAAGACAAAGGAGGGAAATAAAATGTCACTTTCAAGTGCACTTTTTTCAGGCATAAGCGGCCTCAGCACCCTCGGCAATGCCATGACGGTCATCGGTGATAACATTGCCAATGTGAACACGGTCGGGTTTAAGGCGAGCAGGGTTACTTTTCAGGACGTGCTGAGCCAGACCGTGGCCACCACGGCCGGTTCGGCCCAGGTGGGGCGCGGCACATCGCTGGCAGATATTTGCAGCAGTTTTTCCCAGGGGTCTTTCGAGTCCACCGACTCGACCACGGACCTGGCCATCGGAGGACAGGGTTTCTTTGTCGTTCGGGATCCCAACAACGAAGATAATGAATTCTACACACGCGCCGGCGAATTCCGGTTCGACAAGGACGGCAACTTTACCAACCCCGCAGGCTACATTGTTCGCGGATGGACCCTTGATTCGGATACGGGTGAAGATGTGGGATCGATTACGGATGTTGTCCTCCAGTCCTTTACCTCATCGCCCAAGAAGACCGACGAACTGACAATCATTACGAATCTTGATGCTGATTCGAACAGTAAATCGACTGTCCTTGCAGAGTCATGGGACGGCGTCGATACCAACGACAATTATATCGGCGAAAACGCGTACGAGTATCAGACGACCCTAAAGGTCTATGATTCTTTGGGAAGCACACATGACATCACTATCTATTATGATAAGGGCTCCAGCGCTAATACATATGAATACATCGTGACCTGCAACCCTGATGAAGATAAGAGGACGCCGGCAGGGCTGCATCTTTTACAGAACGGAATAGGCATGTTGGGGAAAGGAGAAATAGTCTTTAGTGCGGATTCCGGGGCAATTACTGATATCAATTTTTGGGCCTTTGATGCGGCAAATACCACAACGGTCATAAACAATGCTGACACCACAGGGTGGAACGGGACGGCAACAATTACAGAAGGGGGGACATATAGCTCAGCCACCAAATCGCACACCTACACCTTCACGGCTGATGCAGACGGCACCGTGGGGACTACGGTCGGTCTCACCATCAGTTGGGAAAATGAGGATGCCAGCGAGAGCGGAACTTTGACCGTAGACGACACCTACACGCCTGGCACCGCATTGACCATTGCAAACGGGTTAACGGTGAGTTTTACAGGTGGAACAACCGTACAAGACGAGACATTCACGATCGCCTGCTACGGCGACAATGACGTTCGGAACACCAACGCCTGGGACGTCAAAGACGAAGGCACCAGCGGTGACCTTAGCGACGGATACTTCTTTGTTACTGCGGACTTTCTGGGAAGTACCATTACCGACACCAGCATGGACGTCAAGCTGAACTTCGGTTCTGCCTATAGCAGCGGTACTTGGACCAATGATTCCCTGGCCACTACTCAGTATTCATCGGCCTCCACCACCACATTTCAGTCGGCCAACGGTTACGGAGCCGGTGATTTGCAGTCGATCTCAGTTGGAACAGATGGTGCCATTACAGGCCAATACTCCAACGGACAGGTCATCCCCCTGTTCAGGGTGGCTTTAGCCAAGTTTCAGAATAATCAAGCCCTTTTCAAGGTCGGCGGCAACCTTTTCAGGGAGACCAGGCTAAGCGGCGACCCCACAACGAGCAAGCCGGGCACCAACGGCCTGGGCAGCATCTCGCCAAACTCCCTTGAACAGTCGAACGTGGACATCGCCACCGAATTTGTAAAAATGATCACAACCCAGCGTGGTTTCCAGGCAAATTCCAAGATTATTACCGTAACTGACCAGATGCTGGCAGAACTGATCAACCTGAAGCGATAAATAAAGAGTGGTCAGTGGTCAGTGGTCATTAGCCACTGATCACTGAACTTTATTATGTTTTCAACACCCCGCCCGCTTGCGGTGGGGTCATTCATGGAACGTATACGGAATCTGTGTAATCAGTCTAATCTGCGTTTCCCCAATGACCAGTGACCAATGACCAATGACCAGTTGTAGGGTGGGCTATGCCCACCATGGACAGTGAGCTTCCTCTATTGGTGGGCGGAGCCCACCCTACAACTGCCCTCTGACAACTGCCCTCTGACAACTGCCCTCTGACCACTGACCACTGACTTCAAGCGTCAACAGATTGACAGGGCCGCTCCACTTTGACGTGGTCTGTGTTATGGACCAGGCCAGGGTGGCCCTTGCAAAGAAATTCCTGGCCCTCAAAATGCTTGAGTCTACTTGCCGCGAAAACATAAAACTATCTGAAGTTATAGGATATTTTCCCCAGACAATCAGGCACTGAAACATCCTGCCGCCTTCTGACCACTGACCACTGACCACTGACCACCGGCCACTCCTTCGACATGGCACAAAGGTTGCTCTAACTACAACCGAGAAATCCGTAACCGTAACCGTTCACAACCCCCCCACCCCGACCCTCCCTCGCGATGGGGAGGCTTAGGGGCAATGCTGTTGACTTTCAAAAGCTCCCCCCTTTATTAAAGGGGGGATGGGGGGGATTTATCGGGACGGCAGGGAGTTTCAATTGATCCTTAAGTCAACAACATTGGGGGTTAGGCCCGCCGGCCACTGCGAGGCACGAGCGGGCAGGGGGAGGGGGCAGTAGGGGGAGAACCTATGGACATTGCAACCATTCTTGGGATTATTTCAGCCTTTGGTCTTGTGATCGTGGCTATCACTATGGGTGGTGGAATCAAGCTTTTTATCAATCTCCCTTCCGTGATGATTGTGGTGGGCGGGACCATGGGTGCCACCATGGTTAACTATCCCTTGAAGGAAGTACTGGGTCTGTTGCAGGTTGTGAAAAATGTCTTTTTCAAGAAGACTGCATCAGGCGGAGATATTATCAAACTATTTATAGAGTTTTCTACCAAGGCACGTCGTGAGGGAATCCTATCATTGGAGTCTGATGTCAAGAACGTTGGAGAAGACTTTATAAAGAAAGGGGTTCAGCTTTCTATCGATGGCCTGGAGCCACAGTCGATTCGGGAGATCCTTGAAACCGAGATTACGTTCATACAGGATCGGCACCGAAAGGGAGCGGAAATCTTTACAACCATGGGGACTTTCTTCCCTGCGCTCGGCATGATCGGCACACTCATCGGGTTGGTACAGATGTTACAAACCATGAGTGATCCAAGTAGTATCGGACCGGCCATGGCAGTGGCACTCTTAACCACCTTTTACGGTTCTATCATGGCCAACATTGTGTGTATGCCCATGGCCGGAAAACTCCGGACCCGCAGCGGCGAGGAGGTCCTGGTAAAAGAGATGATAATTGAGGGGGTCATATGTCTTTCAAACGGAGAAAACCCCCGTATCGTGGAACAGAAACTCCATGCGTTCTTAGCCCCACGTCAGCGGGAAGCACAGTTCAAGTAAACGTCTCAGAATTTCTACAACCTATTGAAATGGTAGATATTTATAGACGCTATTGCAAATACGATCAAGGAATAATGGAATGATGGAATAATGGAATGATGTAAAAGAAAAAAAGACCAAAATCCTCTTAAACCCAACATTCCAACATTCCAGCATTCCAATTGTGAGCGAAGCGAACTTACTTATGAAACCAAGGCAAAGTCAATCTGAGAATACTGCTAGCCAGAGCGGGATACGGACTCTGATTGTCTCACTCTTTATTATACTCTTGGCGTTTTTCATTGTGCTCAATTCAATTGGCGTCGTTGATGAAAGACGCAAGATTGAGGCACTCGGATCATTAATAGGAAGTTTCGGGATTCTGCCAGGAGGACTTTCACCCATGAAGAGTCAAGGGGAAAGCGTTTCGCCATCCCAGGCCCCGCTTGTGCCTCAAGAGTGGGCCCTCAGCGAAACACTAGGTATAAGTAAACCAATGTCCGGGCTGGTCTCCCTCTGGACATCTCCGGAAGGAAAGGTGATCACCATACACGACAGGGTGATTTTTGATGAAGGAAGCTACAAAATCAGACTGTCGAGTTATGGTTTTCTAAAAAGACTATGTGAGATGATTAATCAGGACAAATACCCTGTTACGATCACGGGCCATACAGACAACAGGCCGCCGGACGAAAAGTCATTTCATTCCAATTGGGAGATTTCCTCCCTGAGAGCAATGGAGGTCTTAAAGTTTCTTGTGGTGATAGGCAAGGTCGCTCCTATGCGTCTGACAGCTTATGGCTGTGGAGAGTATAAGCCCATTGCAAGCAACAAAACAAGACAGACAAGGGCTCAGAACCGCCGGGTCGACATTATTCTGGATCACAGCTCGGAAGCAAGGCTCAAACAGATTTCTCAGGAAGGCTCATCCCGATTTTTTGTGTTTAAGAGGTTTTTATTTCGTATGTTTGATTAGGAATCGGGCGGGGATAAACCCCGCCCCTACGTAGGGTCGGGATTTACTCCCGACCGAAAAGGAAAGGGCACACGAAAAAAGACAACACCAAAGACGATGGACCTAAAATGGACACCACTCTATGGATGGTGACCTTCGGAGATCTGCTCATGCTCCTTTTGACTTTTTTTGTCATGCTTCTGTCCATGTCGTCAATGGATGCGAAGGCGCTAAAAACCATGTTCAGTATTTTCAGGGGTGCTATCGGTCCTTTGGAGTTTTCTGATACGGAGCGGGTAAGAACTACACGCGATATAGTACACGAGGGAACCGGTGGTGCCATGGAATGTCCTGATTTGGATATGATAAGTGTTTTGAAAGATCGTTACCGTCAGATAATCGAAGAGAAAGAGGATATCAACGTCACCAACCTTGAGATATTAGAAGATGTCTTGGCCCTGGAAGGTGACGCCAAGCACGATGAGATGCTGGAACGTTTGAAAGAGGTTATTGGCATGTCGGAAGATGAAAGGGGAGTCATCATAACCCTTCAAGAAATGGTTCTGTTCGATTCAGGAGAAGCTGATATCAAGCCAACTGTTTTTCCGCTACTTGACTGGATTGCTGAAGTCCTTGATTCTATTCCAAACGATGTGCTCATCATGGGACATACAGACAACGTGCCCACAAGAAGCGATCGTTATCGATCGAACTGGGAGCTTTCTCTCTATCGCGCTTTGAGCGTGCACGGTTATTTTGTTGAAAAGGAGGGTCTTTCTCCTGAGAGATTTGCCGTTGGGGGATACGGTGACTTGAGGCCACGGTTTCCGAATAACATAAAGGAGGGCCGCCAGAAAAACAGACGCGTGGAGATCATAATCAAAATGAATTGAGGAATTGAGGGATTGAGGGATTGAGGGATTCAGGAATGGGTTTAAGGGTTGGTATTGCCCTCCGATTGAAGTTGGAGGAGCGTCCACCTGCGGCGGACTTGAGGTTGGAGGCAGTTGCCTTAAACCTCAAGCGGAGCGGTCCTCAAACATTCATGTTTTCCATGCGGATGGCATAAATCAAGTGCCACTAAAAGATCCATAATTTTCCGCCATAGGCGGATAGAACTTTCGAGACGTTAGGAGGTCGAGATGGCAGAGGAAGACAAGGAATTAGAAGAAGAAAAAGACGCCGGGACAGGGACTGAGTCCAAGGGGTTTCCCAAGAAATGGATAATCATTGGGGTTGTGGTTCTGGTTTTGGGCGGTGGAGGTTATGCGGCATGGGATTTCTTTTTGGCTAAAAGATTCCTCGACAGGAATAACCCGCAGACAGAACAAACCAGGCACAGCACGGCACAAGTCAGGGATGAAACATTCGGGAGTATCTATAAAATGGATTCCTTTATTGTTAATTTGCTCGACAGGGAAGGCAAACGATATCTTAAGACAACAATCGAATTTGAGGTTGAAAACGACGATATCACAAAAAAATTGACTCGACGTACCCCACAATTAAGGGATGCGATTTTGCTGCTTCTTACCAGCAAATCCTTTGAAGATATCAGTAAACCGGAGGGAAAACTTCGACTCAAAAACGACTTGATTGTGCGGGTTAATCAGATCTTGCCGGGTGGTGGCATTCGGACGATCTATTTTACAGAGTTTGTTGTGCAGTAATGGCTAATATCTTATCACAAGACGAAGTCGACAGCCTGCTCAAGGGGCTAACAGAAGGAGAGGTTGCTGCCGAAAGCGACACGCCAGTGAGTTCGGATGAGGTCATCCGTTATGATTTCACCGGTCAGGATCGAATTATTGATACCCGTATGCCTGCCTTTGATATGATTAATGGACGCTTTTGCGTGGGTTTCGCGACGAGCCTTTCCACCCTCGTCCGAAGGATGGTGGATGTCAGCGTCGACTCAGTTGGCATGGTAAACTTTGAAAAATTCCACCAATCGCTTCCGGTACCCGCAAGTCTGCATATTTTTCGGATGGAACCCCTTAAAGGACATGCGCTTGTGGTCTTGGAAAGTCGACTAGCGTTCAATCTTATTGAATGCTATTTTGGCGGAAAAGCCTCAGAGGATGTCAAGATTGAGGGGCGAGAGTATACTGCCATAGAGAACAGGATGATACAAAATGTCATTAGAGTGTATCTGGAGGACCTTGCACAGGCCTGGAGGCCGGTTCATGAGATCTCAATGAGCTATGTACGGTCAGAGATGAATCCACAATTTGCCGGCATTGCGCTTCCCAACGATTTGGTTACCGTGACCGGCTTCAACGTGGAGCTGGATGGGGTACCGGGCCTCCTGAAACTATGCATTCCTTACTCAACCATTGAACCAATCCGGGATAAGCTGAGTGTAGGGTTCCAGGGCGATGAATTGGAGATGGATCTAGGCTGGAAGGAACGCCTGCAAAAGCGGATTAAGGATATCATGCTAGAAGTTAGAGCAGAACTTGGCACCGGACGGATAACGGGACACCGACTTCTTGGCCTCAAGGTTGGTGATGTGATCCAACTTCAGCAGGACATAAACGATCTTTTAGTTGCAAAGGTTGAAGGTGTGCCAAAACTCAAAGGACGTGCGGGAGTTACAAGGGGTAATAAGGCCATTAGGATTGAACAGAGGTGCTAGTAGAAAGGACACAACTATGACCGAGCAAAAGGATGCCACGACCGAAATTGTTCCGCCGGAAAATACTGAAGATTCTCCGGCCACAGGACAGACCGAGGGGGATCAAGATTTGGATTTTATACTCGATATTCCCCTGGAGGTTTCGGTTGAACTGGGCCGGACCCGCATACTTGTCAATGATTTGCTTCAATTGGGACAGGGTTCGGTTGTTCAACTGACAAAGCCTGCTGGCGATCCGATGGAAATCTTTGTGAACGGAAAGTTATTTGCACGCGGCGAGGCTGTGGTAGTTAGCGAAAAGTTTGGTGTGAGGCTTACCGACATTATCAGCCCTGCGGAAAGGGTCAAGAGTTTGGGTTAGGAGCTAAAGCACTTGGGCGAGTTAACAGGAACATCCGGGATGATGTCTCAGCCGGACCTCTGGGGGACCGGGCTGAAGACATTTGCCATGTTGTGCATTGTTGTGGCCATCCTGATCCTGGTCCTTTTTCTTATGAAACGATTCTTTTATCTCAAAAATGGTTCTGGCCACGGACAATTCATTAAGATTCTGTCATCCCATCATCTGAGTCCCAAGCAGCGCGTTGCGCTGATTGATGTGGTGGGTGAAAAAATCGTGATTGGCATTACTCCGGAGAACATAACTTTCTTGACCAAGATCGAAAAATCCGAGGCCCTAAACAGAATTGAAAGTCTCGGGACCGCTGGGACACCACACGGTGTTTTTGCAGGTTTCCTGAGGTCCTCTCTGAAAGGCAAAGGTCATTAGTCATTGGTCATTAGTCATTGGCGGATCGAGTAAAAGGTAGGGTTATGGATAAATCGTCAAAAGAAAAAAATATTTCAAAGGCAAAAGCAATCTTGCATTTAGCTCTTTGCTCTTTGCTCTTTGCATTATTCTTTTTCCTCCCTGCGGTTGCTTTCAGTGCAACCATACCCCTCCCCTCGCTCCAGATCGGTTTAGGGCAAGCTGACAACCCCGGAGAGGTTTCGGTCTTGCTTCAGGTTGTCGCTTTATTAACCATTCTCTCCCTTGCACCGGCCATTTTGATTCTAATGACATCTTTTACCAGATTGGCAGTGGTCTTCTCGTTCCTGAAACACGCAATGGGTACCCACCAGGTACCCCCGGCTCAAATCATAGTGGGCCTGGCTTTGTTTCTTACCCTTTTTATCATGATGCCGGTATGGAACAAGATTAACGAGAACGCCCTCCAACCGTACTTAAATGAAGAAATATCCGGGGCCGAGGCCCTTGAAGCAGCTATGCATCCCATTCGCCAGTTCATGTTCAGACAGACGCGAGAAAAGGACCTGGCCCTGTTTGTGAAAACGGCCAAGCTAAGCAAGCCCAACGCCCCGCGGGATGTCCCCACATCCGTTTTGATACCCGCGTTCGTTGTGAGCGAGCTGAAAACGGCCTTCATTATTGGATTTGTTGTATATGTGCCGTTTTTGATCATAGATATGGTGGTCGCAAGCGTGCTTCTTTCGATGGGCATGATGATGCTTCCACCGATCATGATATCCTTGCCGTTCAAGCTAATGCTTTTCGTGCTGGTGGACGGTTGGCACCTGATCGTTGGTTCTTTGGTCAAAAGTTTTATGACAGGATAATATGACACCGGAATTCGTAGTTGCGTTTGCCCAAGAGGCAATTAAGGTCACCATCCTGGTTGCGATGCCAATGCTGGGGCTTGGACTTATTGTAGGCCTGGCCGTAAGTATTTTTATGGCAACCACTCAGATCCATGAAATGACACTGACCTTTGTTCCGAAAATACTGGCTGTTCTGATGGGACTCCTGTTTTTCTTAAGCTGGATGTTGCAGCAACTGATGGATTTTACACAGAACGTTATTACGCAGATACCGATGTATATACGGTGAGAATCAGAAGAGTGCCTAACCCGGACAAGCCGAAACCAAACAGGTTTTAAGAAGGCATAAATCCGAAATCCGAAGCACGAAACTCGAAACAATATCGAATGACAGAAATTCAAAATTCAAAACTGTTGATAGGCCGATGGAGATTCATTTCTTGCCAGACAATCCGCCAGATCATTGCTTTAAGTTTTTGACATTTAGTCATTTGATATTCGAATTTGTTTCGGATTTCGATATTCGATATTCGAATTTAATCGTTCGTACGGACGAGTTGCCGAAATTGCTATGGAAATTCTAACGTTTTCACCTGAGCAGTTTAAATCGTTTGTTCTGATTTTGATTCGCATTAGTATCGTCCTGTTTATGTTTCCTATTTTAGGGTCGGCTATGTGGCCAAACCTGGTCAAGGCAGGACTGGCATTGACGATCAGTATCATACTCTTTCCGGTTGTCCAGCCTGACCCCACACTGTTTCCGGAAACTATATTGGGGGGTGCGCGTCTGATAGTTTCTGAACTAATCTTAGGACTGATTATTGGGCTTACCCTTCGGCTGTTCTTTACTGCTGTGCAGTTAGCAGGGCAGCTTGTAGGATTTCAAATGGGATTTGCCATTGCTAATGTTCTCGATCCCGAGTCGGGTGGCCAAGGTCCTATTCTTGCCCAGATGGGTTACTGGGTTGCTGTTTTGATTTTTTTGCTCCTCAATGGCCACCATGTTTTGCTTAGAACGCTGGCTGACAGCTTTGCCGTCATTAAGGTGGGATCCCTGGGACTTAGCGATGGGCTGTTTCATAAGATGTTGGAACTCTCGGGGGATATGTTTACCATAGCAGTCAAACTCGGGGCCCCGGCCATTGCCGCTCTTCTCATGGCTAGTGCGGCCTTTGGAATTATCGCAAAGGTAGTGCCACAGATGAATATCCTTATTGCTGCCTTTCCCGTAAAGATAGTTGTTGGTCTGTTCTTCTTTGGCTTCTGTTTGGAGGCACTGCTCTACTTCACGAGACACTATGTTGCGGGATTTGGAGATATGTTGAGAAGCATAATGGTATTGATGCTCTAGGCGTAAGCTCTTAGTTCTGAAATTCGTATTTTTTCTGGCAGAAAATTAACACGTATACGTCCAAAGATAAAAATTCGAAACCCGAAATACGAAGCACGAAACAAATACAAATGACCAAAGCACAAAATCCTAAACAAAGGAATTGAAAAATTCAAGGATTGACGTCTTGGAATACTAAGTCACTGAATATGTGACGTTTGTAACATTTGGACATTTGATATTCGGATTTGTTTGCGGCTTACGCCTTGAAAACAGTACGGATTTCGATATTCGAGTTTCGGATTTGGTTCCGGCTTGCCCAGGTTAGGCTTTAAGCTTTGAGCTTTCAGCTATGAACTAACTCAATAAGGAACTGACATCTTGGCTGAGGGTGATCTTCAAGAAAAGACCGAACAGGCAACCCCAAGGAAACGGTCTGAGGCAAGAAAAAAGGGTCAGGTCGGCAAGAGCCGCGAGATACCATCAGTAGCTGTGCTTCTGGCCGGCCTTTCAACGCTGTATTTGTTCGGAGCGTATATGTATAACCACATAAAATCAGTTATGCAAGATACCTTTTCCATGATAGCAGCCCCGAATCTTGGCCTGGCGGAGTTTTTGGCATTTGGCAATATTGTTATTGAGCGCCTCATCGTCGTGGTTTTGCCGGTGATGATTGCCGTGTTTGTCACGGCGCTCCTGTCGAATGTCTTACAAATAGGTTGGCTCCTTTCATGGGAGTCGGTCACACCAAAGCTTTCAAAAATAAGCCCCATCAAAGGGATACAAAAGCTCTTTTCCAAACAGACGCTAATGGAGCTGTTCAAGTCCCTGGCAAAGCTTGCCCTGGTTGGTGTGATCGCCTATGTGACGATCAAAGGGGAGATGGACCGTCTGCCATCACTTGCTGATATGGAGGTCCAGGGTATTCTGTTATACATTTTGAAAATCGTATTTAAGATGTTTATCAGAGTATCCATGGCTATGATCTTTCTGGCTATCCTCGATTTTTGGTTTCAAAAGTGGCAGCATGAGCAGAAGTTGAAAATGACAAAGCAGGAGGTCAAGGAAGAATTTAAGCGAACAGAAGGGGACCCACTCGTCAAGTCAAGGATCAAGAGGATTCAGTACGAGATAGCCAAAAGGCGCATGATGCAAGAAGTACCCAAGGCGGATGTTGTCGTGACCAACCCTGTCCGTCTGGCTATAGCGCTGCAATACGACACTGCTGAGATGAGTGCGCCAACAGTTCTGGCCAAGGGGGCAGGAGATGTGGCTGAGAGGATTAAGACATTGGCCAGAGAACATTACATCCCGATCGTTGAGAACAGGGAGTTGGCCCAAAATCTTTACAAGATGGTTGAGATCGGCAATGAGATTCCGTCCATACTATATCAAGCAGTGGCCGAGGTCCTGGCGTATGTGTACCAGTTGAAAAAGAAAGTGCTTAGTGCTTAGTGATCAGTGATCAGTACCCAGTACCCACTGACCACTGACCACTGACCACTGACCACTGAGGTTACGTTATGGCCACAACTACACAAGGCACCTTAAAGGATGCCCTTTTCGCAAACAGCAGCGATTTCTTGATGGTTGTGGGTGTGATTACCATTCTGATGGTTATGATCATACCGTTGCCACCCTTTCTGCTCGACTTTCTGTTGGCCTTGAATATCACGCTTTCCATTATTGTTATTCTGATGGGCATGTACACGGTTACGCCTCTAGACTTTTCTATATTCCCATCCGTTCTTTTGGTCGCCACCCTGTTCAGACTTTCTTTGAATGTGGCCTCAACAAGATTGATACTGCTGCACGGCAACGAAGGTGCACTGGCTGCCGGTAAGGTCATTAAGTCATTTGGTAGTTTTGTTGTGGGCGGCAACTACGTTGTGGGCCTGGTTGTCTTTATGATCCTGGTCATCATCAACTTTGTCGTAATCACCAAGGGTGCTGTTCGTATTGCTGAGGTGGCTGCACGCTTTACCCTTGACGCCATGCCCGGAAAACAAATGAGCATTGATGCCGATCTAAATGCCGGACTCATAGATGAGAGTGAGGCCCGGCAGCGTCGGGACATCATTGCAAAGGAGGCCGAGTTTTACGGGGCCATGGACGGAGCAAGCAAATTTGTTCGCGGAGATGCTATTGCAGGGATTATCATCACATTCATCAATATCATCGGTGGTTTTGTAATTGGGGTGCTTCAAAAGAAGATGGCCATTGCGGCTGCGGCGCAAAATTACACCCTGCTTACGGTCGGTGACGGATTGGTCACCCAGATTCCGGCTCTTATCATCTCAACGGCCGCGGCTATCGTGGTGAGTCGAGCAGCTTCGGAGTCGAGTATGGGGGCTGAGTTCGCCAAACAGTTTTTCGCTTATCCCCGGGCTAGTTATATCGGCGCACTCGTGATCTTTTTATTCGGACTCGTTCCCGGGCTTCCTCATATTCCGTTTTTAGTGCTTGGTATGATTGTGGGGGGAAGTGTCTATCTCATTGACAGGAAAAGACGGGTGCTGGCGACCGTAGAAGCCGTCAAGGAGGCCGAAAGAGATAAATCGGAAAAGGGTGCCGAACCGGTGGAACATCTTCTTACGCTCGATCCCATGGAACTGGAGGTGGGCTACGCTATTATTCCGCTTGTAGACAGGGAACAGAACGGAGAAGTCCTTGATCGCATCAGGTCCATCAGGCGACAGTTTGCCTTGGAGATGGGAATGATCATTCCTCCCATTCATATAAGGGACAATCTGAACCTGAAACCATCCGAATACCGAGTTCTGATCAAGGGTGTGGAGGTAGACAAGTACGAATTGATGCCTAATCAACTTATGGCCATGGATTCGGGCGATGTTGATAAAAAAGTTGATGGGATTCCGACCAAGGAACCTGCGTTCGGTTTGCCTGCTATCTGGATCCCTGAAAACAAGCAGGAAGAGGCGAAGTTTGCGGGATACACGGTGGTCGATAATGCAGCGATCATAGCAACGCACCTGACCGAGATTATCCGGAGCCATGCCGATCAGTTGTTGGGCCGTCAGGAGGTTCAGAACCTCCTTGACAATCTTGCTAAAACCAATCCCAAAGTCGTTGAGGAGCTGGCACCATCGCTGCTCTCTTTAGGCGGTATTCAAAAGGTATTGCAAAATCTTTTGAGGGAGGATGTATCGATCAGGGATATGCTGACCATTGTCGAGACCCTGGCTGATTATGCCCCGGTTACCAAGGATCCGGACGTCTTGACAGAGTATGTAAGACAAAAGCTTGCAAGAGCTATTGTAGACCATCACATTGCAAAGGACGGCATGCTGCCTGTGATCACCCTGGAACAAGACGTTGAAGATGTGCTTCTGAATAGCATCAAACATACCGAGCACGGATCATATCTGTCTGTTGAGCCCAATGCGGCGACCTCGATTGCGAGCTCGGTGAGCAAGGAGATAGAAAAAGTTATGACTACGGGTTCTCAGCCGGCTCTTCTGTGCTCTCCTGCGATTCGAAGACATTTTAGAAGGATGGTGGAACAATTTGCACCGTCAATAACGGTGCTTTCGCACAATGAACTTCCAAACAACATCCGATTTAAGGCCTTAGGGAAGGTGGGCCTGGGCCATGCAGGTTAGAAAGTACAAAGCCGGTACCATTCATGATGCGGTCAACCTGGTCAAGCAAGAGCTTGGCCCGGAGGCGCTGATTCTGTCTACGCGTAAAATGCGTGCGGGGAAGGGGGCTCCATCATATAAGGCTCAAGAGTCCTTTGAAATAGCTGCCATGCCCCCCCCTTCTTCTACAGGACGAGCCTTGACGGATGAAAGGGATCACGGTTTTTTGGACTCGCTTAAGTCAGAGCTGATGAGTATCAAGGAAATGATCTTCCTTTTAAGCCGCTCCGGGAGGCTTGAGGAAGGCTTTAGGCTGAATCCGGGAGCCATAGAGGTATACGGCAGGCTGATTCGAAGCGGTATTGCCGAACCCTATGCACAGCTACTTCTGGAAAAGGGGGGAGCATTCAAGGAAAACGGTGAGCTACCCTCTAAGGACCTCCATGAACGGGTCTTCAAAGAGGTTATGAAGGTAATCGAGGTAACCGATCCTTTTGGTCATGATCGGGGACAGGTTATTTCGGCCCTGATAGGGCCTACAGGAGTTGGTAAGACGACCACTATTGCCAAACTGGCAGCCAATTTGAGCCTGAAACAGAAAAAGAGCGTAGGATTGATTTCTATAGATAACTACAGAATAGCGGCTGTAGATCAGCTCAAAATCTATGCCGGGATCCTGGGTATTCCCTGCTTTGCAGCCTTGAACGGTGCTGAGTTGGAATTTGCCCTGAGCCGCATGAAAGAAAAAGATGTCATACTTATGGATACTGCCGGGCACGGTCACTACGACGTGGAACGTATAGAAGGCTTGAGAGAATTGATCGGCAGTTACCTTCCGGTTCGTACTCATTTGGTGCTCAGTGCTGTCACCAATGAACTGGAGATGGAACGTGCGGCAAAAAATTTCGGCCGGTTAAAGTTTAGTAGTTATATCTTTACAAAGACCGACGAAACACAGGCTCGAGGGGTGATCATAAACCAGCTTTTCAAATTAAGGATGCCGATCTCGTTTGTTACTACAGGCCAAAGGGTACCAGAAGATATTTTCAAGGCAACCAAGACGGGCATATTGCGGCTATTGTTCGTTTAGCCGGTTATTCCGGGGATTGACGATTGACGATTGACGATTGAATAAAAAAATGAAGAAATCATCGGCATCCTCCATTTCTCAGTTTACACTTTTCAAGGATGCGGGTTTGGGGTTTCAGATTTCAGTGTTCAGTGTTCAGGTTTCAGTGTTCAGGTTTCAGATCTCGCGTTTCTCGCTCCTGACACCTGACACCAAAAAGTACGAACAAAAGAATTTATCTCTTGGCGCCGGGGCGGTGAAAAAAAGTGTAAACTACTTTATGGCGAAAATGAAGGATGGCAAATCATCAATCGACAATCATCAATCGACAATTGAAACAGGCATAACCGACTAAACCGAAACCTAGGGAGAATCTCAAAATGGATCAGGCCAACGGTTTAAGGGAGATGGTCAGGAATAAGGCTTATAACATGAATGGAGTCAAAGGGGTCAAGAGGGACTCCGGGGGATCGCCAGGCCCCCGCGTAGTTTCTGTTACGAGCGGCAAAGGGGGTGTAGGAAAGACCAATATCGTTGGAAACTTAGCCATAGCGTTTAGAAGACTCGGAAAGCGTGTGCTGATATTAGATGGCGATCTGGGGCTGGCTAATATTGATATTATTTTCGGTCTTAACCCTGTCTATAACATCAAACATGTGATCAACGGTGAAAAGGATCTTGAAGAGGTTATCGTTGAGGGCCCTGAAGACATTTGCATCATTCCGGCGGGTTCCGGACTGCACGAGTTGGTCCATTTGACGAATGGGCAGAAACTTAACCTGCTCAATGAGTTCGACAGACTGAATGAAGACTTTGATATCTTCCTGATCGACACCGGGGCAGGTATTTCTTCGAACGTCATCTATTTTAACATAGCTGCACAGGAACGAATTGTGGTGGCCACATGCGAACCGAGTTCTATTACAGATGCCTATGCCTTGATGAAGGTTATGTTTACCCAACATGGTACCAGGAGTTTCAAGCTACTTGTAAACATGGTCACTCACGAAGAGGAAGCGAGATCGGTTTTTGAAAACTTGAGTAATGCTGCTGCGCGCTTTTTGAAGGATATATCCTTAGAATATGTCGGGTTTATACCTAAAGATGACAATTTCCAAAGGGCGGTAAGGCAACAATGCGCCGTGTTGCAGCGTTACCCGGAAAGTGAATCAAGTAAGGGCTTTTGTGAGTTGGCTCAGCGTTTGTTAGCCAGTTCGCCAAATGCATCCTGTGATGGGAATATCAAGTTTTTCTGGAAAAAGCTCATGAGCTGTCACTGAGGCGGAAAGATGGTCGAGTGGTTAAATGGTCGAGTGGTTGAGTAGTTAACCAGTAAGTCCCCAATAACTTAGGGTAACTGTCTATTGTGTCATTGCGAGGAGCCTAAGCGACGAAGCAATCCCATTGCCATAAAAGAGATTGCTTCGCCCTCCGGGACATAGGCCCCTATGGGCCGGAGGCTTCGCTTGCAATGACACAAGTCCGAGGTTATTGAGAAATCACGTTAACCATTTGACGACTCGACGACTTGACCCCTGGCCCAGACCGGGTTTGCATGGACTACAGCTTGATTCAGGCATGTCGCGCCAGGGCGGGCACTCGACGAGGTCTCTGCGATGCGGAAAATTCAAGCAAGAAAAAATTACCGTAAGACCAACCCGCCTGCCACTGCCCCGCCTGCCACTGCGAGGCACGAGCGGGCAGGGAGGCCCGTCGACCAATTGGCGAAACCAACCCGCCCGCCTCGCGTTGCGAAGCATGGCGGGCAGGCCCGCCTGCCAACGCCTCGCTCGCAGGGAAGCTACAATGCCCGCATACACGGCAATGGCGGGCAGGTGGCGGACGGGGACGAAGTGGAGCGCGGCGCCTTGATTGCCAGGTATGCCCCATTGGTAAAACTTCTGGCAAACCGCATGGCCATGCGTCTTCCCCCCAGTGTATCCGTAGATGATTTGATAAGTGCAGGGATCATAGGGTTGTTGGATGCCATTGGAAAGTTTGATCCCAGCAAGGAGGTTCAATTCAAGACATATGCGGAATTCAGGATTAGGGGAGCAATTCTAGACGAACTCAGGAGTATGGACTGGATTCCTCGTTCAATCAGGAAAAAAGTTCGCGAGATAGAACAGGCTATTATCGCAGTTGAACGAAAACTGGGCAGGCAGGCCGAGGACTCAGAGATAGCTGGACAGATGGGCGTTGATCTGGACACTTACTATGACATGCTTGATAAGGCCCGGGGTATTGATCTCTTGAGCTTTGACGAGTATGTGGAGAGTCATAGTGATAGTTTCGAATCCAAGAAATCTTTCAAGAGCTTAATCCGTGGAAATTATGACCCTATTGACCACATTATGACCCAGGAACTCAAGGAGGTCATTGCTGATGGAATCAAGGCCCTGCCTAAGAAGGAGCGGATGGTAGTTTCACTATACTACTATAAAGGGTTGACATTAAAGGAGATCGGGGTGGTTCTGGGGCTTACTGAATCGAGAATCTCCCAGATTCATACCAAGGCCATTATAAAATTGCGCACAAGACTCAGATCGTATTCGGAGAAGTAACAAGTTGAACTTAGTACACGCATTCTTAAATACGATTCCGTATTATAATTGGTTTATTCATTTCAAAATGTCTAAGTGCCTAAAGTGAGCTAAAGTGCCTAAAGTTAAGGTATTTTGTTTATTTTATTTACTTCTTCCAATAGGGGTAAATATTGGACAAGAACACTTTGTTGTCCGTTTCTAAAATTGACTGCGCTGAAAGCGCAATTCCTCAACCCTGGCCCAGACCGGGTTGAGGAGCGTGATAGCCTCTCGCGAGCGTGTCGCGCCAGGGCGGGCTTTAGCTCACTTTAGGCACTTTTTTGGTTCCGGCTTGTCCGGGCTAGGAAACCATGGCACAAAATCTGATGGATAAGATTGATTCCAAAGAAACGCCCGGGGTCGAAGGTCAAGCCGAAGCAGGGTCCGAGCCTGGGACCAGGGTGGATGCAAAGACTGTAAAACGCTGGGGTATGCGTCTACACAAGAAGGTAATTGCAGGTCTTGCTATTGCGCGTCAGCACAAGAAGGTAATTGCAGGTCTTGCTATTGGGTTGTTTATGTCACCTCTTGTGGCTTATGGACTAAAGCATTGGCACACACATCCGGGGGGAGCCCGTCAAAAGGTCGCTTCCACGCAAGTCTACCGGGCTCCTATTAAGAGCGACTCGCGTACCCTTTGGGATCTTGCCGTTTTTGTCGTCCTGCTTCCTGAGGATGTGGATCAGGTTTATTTCTCGTTAAGTATTTCAGCTAGACTGTCGGACAGTAATGTATATAGGGAGATAGAGAGCAAAAAGCCCCTCTTAAGAGGCGTCATCTACGGGGTTTTAAACAAGGCGGCTAAGGCTGGCAGTCCCCAAATGGTCTCAAAGGAAAAGCTGAAGCGGGATATTATTGGTGCGCTCAATGGCTTGCTGGTCACAGGGACCATAGATGACATCTATTTTACCAAATTTCTAGTAGTTTGATGTGAAGGAGAAGGAATGCCAAGCAGGGTCGACATAAAGGTGGCACCGGAGCAAGGCCATACGATCAAAGGGGTGCACAACGTCAAACATCAGACCCCTAATCGAAGGAGGTTTCCTGCAGCCCGGGATCGAAAGGAGAAGGAAAAAGAGAAAGAGACAGGGGCACAGAAATTTTCCGGTTCCGACAAAGGCCGAGTTCGCGATGATGGGACAAAAGGTGGTCCGGAAAGCGAGGAACAATACTCAGATTCCGGGAACAAGAGTAAGAAAAAAAAGGACTCAGAGGTTCGGGGTAGTCTGGTGGATGTGGTCATCTGATGTCGTCAGCAGCCATAGAGTTTTGGGTGATCGTGCAGGTTGTGGTTGACCTGCTTTTGATCATCCTTTTTATTGTTTTTATGAGGCAGCTCTGGGCCAGCAGGGCCAAGCGAGCATCGTGTGGCGTAGAGCCGTTGCCTCAGGTGCTGGAGCCCTTACTGAAAGAGGCCAAAAAAGTGGCCGGGCAATTCGAGACCCAGTTGAAGGAGAAACAGCGCCTTGTCAGAAGATTGAACGAGCACCTCGACAACCGCATCATCAGTTTGAACCTGTTACTTAGCCGGGCCGAAGTTTGCCTTGCTTCTCATGACAAAGAATCGATGGAAAAAGACAGATCCCAGAGACACGTTTACGACCTACAGCAGGAAATCATAGCCCTTGGGGTAAAGGGGATCGCTCCGCAGGAGATAGCAGATCGTATGGGGATTTCAAAAGGAGAGGTAACGCTCGTGCTCGAATTGAAAAGAAAATTCCAGGAAATGGAGAAAAGTAACTAGTGCCCCGTCTCATAAATTCTGCAGCTTAAAATGGCAATTTGAAATATCATACTAACTCATACATTTTTAGTCTTGCTATGATCGACGGGGAAATCCGAAATTCGAATACCCGCCTGCCAACGCCTGAGACAGCATTCAGCTTATGTGCCGGCACCCGCCTGCCAACGCCACGGTCGCCGGACATCTGCAATGCCTGCACACACGGCAATGGCGGGC
>JAUWXF010000307.1 GCA_030616475.1 Desulfobacterales bacterium | reverse complement strand
CTGAACTAGAGATTACCTGCTGTGCAGTGAAAGAATTCGAAAGCCGAAAAGCCTATCATTGGCATCAGCTATCTTCAATAAAACTGTAATAAAACTGTTCGACAGGTGAGCATCGATCATGGCAAGCAAACCTGCATTTTCAGGATGGAGGAGCCAACCGCGATAGTTCTCAGTTTCCAACGTCGAGGTCTAATCCTTCAACTTATCATACGCAAGTTTGGGAGGGCAAATGAGTCTCAAAATGCCCATATCCAGCTCCTGGCATAGCCTTAAGTGTTATGGTGGGAGCTCAAATGTTGTCATCTCGATAAAGCTTGGCATTCTTGATCATTTTATTTCGGTTTGAGAGTAATCCAAGGGAAAGGAGGAAGAGATGAACAGTTTTAAGAACATATTCTTGTTTCTATCGGTTGTCTTGTTCCTCGGCCCGCTTCATGCAGAAGGGGGAGTTGATAGATACGTACGTCCGTACGCCAGCACTGATTTTACGGCAATTGGTACACCTAATGATTGCACAAATTTGGCGTATGCACCGTGAAGAACCATCCAGCATGCCATCAGCCAGTCTGGCTGGCAAGATCACATTAAAGTAGCATACGGCATATATACTGAAAACATCTCAATTACCCCGGCAGTAATGGGTACATCCGCAATCCACTTACAAATATCAGGTGGTTGGGGTGGAAATTTCAGCGAACAGAATGCGAGTTGGATTACAACGATAAACGGATTAGAAAATGGGCATGTGATTTTTGTTGATTCAGACCATTACTTGGATCTATGGATTGAGAATTTTACATTGACAGGTGGCAAAGCAGAGCGTGGCGGAGCGATTTATGTGAGGTCCCAAGGGTCTCAAGACAATATTTTGACGCAATTGCAACTTTTCGACAATACAATAAATGGTAATAGTGCTCGTTATGATGGAGGTGCCATTTATGCAATTAACTACTTCTCAAATAGTACCCTGGCTCTGACTCTTGTCGGTAATACAATAACAAATAACAGCTGCAATTATTACACTGGCAGCACTCCGTATAGCGACGGAGGGGCAATTTCTACGAGGTGTTATGATGGTCAACTGTCATTAATGCTCCGAGACAACGAAATATCGGATAACACTGCTTCCAGAACAGGAGGTGGGGTTTATGTCTATTCTGCAAACAGCAGTGCAACTACAACAGCAACCTTCACGAGGAATACGATTTCAGGAAACAAAGTTGGCCGCTGGGCTAGTGCAATTTCTCTATATTCTAAATCAGGTGGGACAACGAACGCAGACTTCACGAACAACATGATAACTCGTAACAAAGTTCTTAACTCAGGCTCCTACATAACGGGAGGAATAATGTCAAAAACCGAGGAGGGTGGTTTCATTGACGTAAACTTCAAAAACGACACAATAGCAGATAATTACAAAGGAGGTGTCAGTACTCAGGTTTATGGGGTGGCAACATTTGGTACGCCATCTTCTGACCCAGGAAGCATAAATATAGATATTGTAAATTCCATCATCTGGGGGAATACGGGTCGTGCAGATCTTTGGGTTCATTCAAATGCCACAGTCAATGCCTCCTATTCCGACATCGGAGATGTGTGGACCGCTGGGACATACAATGATAACGGTGGAAACATCAACCAGAACCCTTTGTTCGTTAATCCTTCTGTTGGGGATTTTCATCTGGAATTGGGATCACCTGCAATTGATTCTGGTATATGTGCAAGAGTCCCATGGCCTGGCAGGATCGCACCCTATGATGACTTTGAGGGAGACTTGAGGCCTGACCCGGGAGACGTAATCTCGTGCACCTTGTGGGGGCCTTGTCCAGGACAGCCATGGTTGTTTTGTTGTGTTAAAGGAACGTACGGAGGCTGTGACATGGGGGCGGATGAGTATGTTCAACCATCTCAGACATGTGAGGGCCATTGTGGTGGTGAAGGCATAGGTGATTGTTGGTGTGATGATCTGTGTACACAGTATGGTGATTGCTGTCCCGATTATGACCAGTTCTGTGGTGGTCCGCCGCCGGTGAGCTGTGAAGGGATATGCGATCAGCAGCATCCGAGTGGTTGTTGGTGCGATGATCAGTGTGAACAATATGGCGACTGTTGTCCCGATTATGACCAGTTCTGTGGTGGTCCGCCGCCGGTGAGCTGTGAAGGGATATGCGATCAGCAGCATCCGAGTGGTTGTTGGTGCG
>JAUWXF010000154.1 GCA_030616475.1 Desulfobacterales bacterium | reverse complement strand
TGGGAAAAGGAACTTTTCGACCGCCTTGTACAGGCCTGTATATCGACAGAGACTCTTACTTATAAAGAACTTATATGTAAAAACAAGCTCTTATCAGAGTATTAGGAGTTAAATGCATAGGCATTTACTGAAATTCTGTTTAACATAGTATGATTCTTTACCAGACAAGAACAACTTTTTCAAGGATAATTGTAACTGGCCTTCCGAAATTGGATAGCAATTCTCATTTTGGTCTTTACTCCAATTCTAAGCGACCCTTTTCGTAAAGTTTCGGATAAAGCTCTTTCGCACATTCAGGGCAAATACTGTGACTAAAATTAGCTTCAGAATGGTCCCTAATGTAGGCTTCTATCTGATTCCAATAGCCTTTGTCATCACGTATTTTTTTGCAGGAACTGCAAATGGGCAGCAAGCCGCTCAATGTTTTCACTTTGGCAAGTGCATCTTGAAGTTCTTCAATAAGTTTTTCTCGTTCCTCCTCTGCCCGTTTGCGCTCGGTGACGTCCAGAGAGGATTCAATCATTTGGGAGACATTTCCCTCACTGTCGAAAATTGGGTAAGCATGAACTTCAACATTTCTGGGGTTTCCGTCTTTATCATAATGGAGATGTTCCACCATGACAGGCTGTTTCGTTTCCTTTACTTTTTCAAGCGGACAGGGATATCCTTCCGTTCCACATGGTCTTGTGCTCTTATGCATAAAGGCATGACAGGTTATGTTTCTTGTTAAACGGCCCATATGAGCAGCAGAATTCGCTACCCTGATTGTGTAATCAGAGGCATCAATAACACAAAAGGGATGGGGTAAGGATTCCAAGACTAAATTCAGGAATTCCGTTTTCTGCTTAATCTCTTCCTCCTTCTGCTTGCGCTCAACGATTTCCCGCTGAAGTTGTTCGTTGGCTGTTATCAGTTCGGCAGTCCGCTCCTTGACCAACTCCTCCAGATGGTCGCGGTGCCTCCTCAATTCCCCCTCGGTCCGCTTGCGCTCGGCAATTCTTTCTTCCTCAATTTGAAAGACATCCCAGAACAGACTGGCAGCAACGTGGTCCATCACTCGGACGTGGTGTGGTCTGGTTTCAAAGATCTCATTGGCTACCTGCTTACGGCCTGTTAGCTCGATAATCATATTGAGGTCTTTGAGTTTGTATAAATCCCGGTAATCCCTTGTTGTGTAAATCCCCATTTCCCGGGCGTAACGGTAGCCCACAGCGTCAGGATTGGTACAGGCGACGCCGATGAGCTTCATACGAATCTGGCTGACCTTCTCCGCAAATATCATATCCATAATCGCCTTGCAGCCAGGGCCACCACCCACAATGGCCACGTTAAGTGTTTTGACCTATTCCATCATTGTGATCCTTTTTCAAATATGCACGTATTTAACCTTGGGCCTGAATGGATTAATGGTCAAGACCGGCACATCAGCATTCTTGATCACGTGATCGGCCACACTGCCCATTAAGGTGCGGTCCAGGCCCTTTCTGCCGTGTGTTGCCATGATAATTAAGTCAATGCCTTGTTGGTCGGCAGATTTCAAAATCTGCTCTTCAGGATTTCCGGTCACGACTTTGGTTTCATAATTGGAGAAATCGCTCATGTTTTTTTCACAGAACGCTTGTATCTGGTTTTCTCCTGTGCGGGCAATTTCGGCCACCATATTCTTCAACAGACCCCGTGAAACGTCGATCGTTGTCAGGTACGATATACCTCGTGCTACAAACAGCAGATAAAGTTTTGCATCGAATTGTCGACTTATGTCGAGCGCCTGCGGAAACACGGATGTCGAACATTCCGAGAAGTCAATCGGAAAAAGTATCTTCCTGAATACTCTTTTCATCGCCATCTCCTTGTTCCACCTTTTTGTCTAATCGGCTTTCATTCTTTAAGCTTATAAGGATTAATGGTCATCACAGGAACAGCAGACTTCTTCACCACGTTCTCTGCTACACTGCCAAGAATGATATGCTCCAGACCTTTTCGTCCATGGGTAGCCATAATCACCATGTCGATATCTTCGGTCTCAATGGTTTTCAGTATTTCGGTAGCCGGATCCCCGGAAACGATCCTTCTTTGAGGGTTGGGACAGCTTTGCAACTGTTCCTCGCAAACCCTGTCCATGGCCTTTTCAGCCCCTTCTAGGGCTTCCTTTTTAAACAGATTCAAGGAAGCATAAGGAGAAGTATGAGAAATATACTCCTTGGCCCACTTCTGAAAGTCGGGAACCACATGAAGCAGATAAATCGTGCTGTCGTATTTCTCAGAAACCGACAGCACATAAGGCAGTATCTTTGACGAATTTTCTGTCAAATCTAAAGGGAACAGAATCGTCTTGATTTCCATCATAGCCATTCACCTCCTCTTCTTGTTTCGGTAGGCGTTTTTACACTTTATTACACGCTCGGCCACACTGCCCAACACGGTGCGCTCAAGACCTTTTCTTCCATAGATCCCCAGGACTATCAGGTCTATGGCACAGGCAAGTTCTTAGTCAATAAGTTCTGGAAACGTTTTGCGTACTCGCTCTACATGTGATTCGGTATAATCTTTTCCGACTAGTACCATAAACAGCGAGAGAAGGTCTTCTAAAACAACGGTGTAACGCGTCTTCGGGCGCTTTTCAAATTGCTTGGTGAGGCGTTTTATGGCCTTTTGCGGGGACAAGAGGCGTTTCTTCGGCCTCATACACCCCCTTCCAGCAGTTTTCTAAGCCTGGAATCCATACCGGGGACAAAGCGTATAATCTCCTCTATCCATGTTACACTCTTGTCCAAAAAATTCGCAATCCGTTCCTTGTTCCAATTGGCATTGTTTAGATAGAGAACCGGCTCGAAATAGTCGGTTATCTTGGCGTCTAAGCGGTCTGCATTCAGCTTGAGATTTAAGGCTCGCATCTCGTCTATCTCTCCGGAGACCAGCCGAACATCCATGCGGTCGAAGTAACCGGCATGCTTTTCCCGGATTGCCTTTATCGCAGCCAGGCGGTGAAATCCTCCCACCATGTAATACTCGCCATTCGTCCGCTCCCAGACAATCAAAGGCTCCAGCAGACCGTTTTTCAAGATATCTCTTTCAAGGTGGGAAACCTTTTTCCTCCTCCATTCTTTCTCTCTTAGTACAAGACGGAATAATGTCTGCCATCATCATTTTGTAGCAAGAAAATTAAAGGCAGGTCTACCGTCAGGGGCTATTTGGGTTGCATTCCTGCCAGTTAATACAAAACGGCAGGGTATGGCCTTCAGGAGGTAAAGGTTGTTGTGAAAGGTATCCTGGCCAAAACGACAAATTTCCTTCAGCCCACTGGTGTTGATGAACACTCTGTCTACGCCGCTGCATTTTTCCTTCAGGACATTGAGGAGCTCGCACGCCGAGGTGCCATCGAAATCGCCCACGAGTTTTAGGTCCAGGCTGTCGCTGTTTCGGTGAATGGAGATTTTAAAATTCGATGCCATTTTTGCCTCCTTTCCACACGTCGAAAGAGTTGTGCTGGTGTATGATCTCTTTGCTCAGGTATACCCTAAGATCCACGCGGGCTCGTGCCCCTCCGGGCCGGAGGCTGTCTTTGCCTCCACCTTCTCTTCTCGGGCCGCTTTGTGCTTCAGGACATCGGCTACCTTTTGTTTAAGCTCACCAAGGTCAAAGCTCTTTATTACGTACCCGTCGGCCTGAGACAGGCGGGGATCGTCCAGATAGCTGTCATAAGCGGTAAAGATAATGACCGGCAGATGGGGGTGTTGTCTCTTAATATCACGCAACACTTCCCATCCGTCGGGTCCGTCCAGATACAGATCAAGAAGGACCAAATCGGGTCGTGAAGATCTGAGATGTCGCCTGGCCGACTCGGCATCATCTGCACTCGCAACCCGGTACCCCTCGCAAATCAATTCTTCCGAGAGGAGTTCCTGAACGCATGGCTGGTGATCTACAATCAGAATGTTCGGCATTTTTCTTCCCCCTTGCCTGTGGAGACGGGCTCTGGAGCTACCGGAAGATCTCCCAAGCTCTTCGTCTGCCTTGAACGGATCTGGATCTCGCACTCGGGAAACAGCATGGCGAGACATTCAATCAACCTGTCATCTGCTTCAGGGTGACGGCTTGAGATAATTATTTTGTCCACGTTAAATCTCCTCTTCGCTGGAGGTCTGGTGGCTTACAAGCCCTCGCCGGATTGGATATGAGCCACAATGTGTTGTGGCCACGGGTTTTCCTTCTTAGGGGGCGATCGCCCTCAACCTTCTGAGCCATTCATTTGGATGCTGCCCTTCAGATAAATAGAGGTCAGCGCCCATAGTTGCACTGTGCCTGGCATAATAGGCCTGCGGTTCGGGTCCTATGAATACCAATTTGACTTGAGGCAGTGTTTGTTTCAGGTTCTTTAAGAAAACGGGGAATTCATCACCTGCATATTGGATATCCAATAGAATGATATGAGGCTTGCATTGGTGCGCCTTTTCCTGCAGTTCCCTCAAACTGAGGGCATCATTGACCGTTATCATGCCGGCTACCGTAAGGTAGTCTGCAAGGCGGCGGCGTAACCCTTTATTTTTATGGACAATCATTATGCGGACCGGGTTCATGTGGTTTTCCTCACAGGTTTATTAACTGTGTAAGGAAGTAGCTGAGGTCAGTCAATGGGGGGAACCCGTATTTGGTGGTAGGAAATTCCTACTTTTCAGTGATCCTTTTTCGTATCAAGGGGTAGGTTGTGAGGGGATGGCGGCTAATCTTCCCAGAGTTCGGGATCGATGATCCCTATTTTGATGGCATATTTCACCATTGCCACAACGTCATGGATACCCAGTTTCTTCATGACATTAGCACGGTGTTTTTCCACGGTCTTCGGGCTTACGCAGAGAACATCGGCGATCTGGTTGGTGGAGTTTCCTTCGACGATCAACCGGAAAACCTGCTGTTCCCGCTCGGAGAGAAGGTCATAGCCGCGGACGGCGGGTTTTTCCCTTCGACTTTTCAAATAAGTGCCAATGACCTCCGCTCTTATTTTCGAACTCAGAAAATATTCTCCACGGTGCACCGCCCTGATCGCTTCGAGCACGTCAGAGCTGGGTGAAGCCTTGAGTACGTAACCCAAAGCTCCTGCGTCGAGGACCTGATGCACATAAGCCTCTTTCTTGTGCATTGAAAGAACCACAATTTGTATATTAGGTACAGCCTCTTTGATCAAACGAACGGCCTCAAGACCACTCAGGCGGGGCATAGCAATATCAAGAACTGTTACATCCGGACGAAGTGATTTGGCTTTTTTAATGGCTTCCAGGCCGTCTTCCGCCTCACCCACCACTTCCATGTCTCGCTGGTTATTCAAAAGCTGCCGGAGGCCTTCTCGCACAATAGCATGGTCATCTGCTACCAAAATTCTCATTTTACCCCCCTGCTTTTTTCAGAGCAACGGGCAGCTCAGCCCTGATCACGGTTCCCTTCCCCATGCTGGAGCGAATGTCGATGGCTCCCCCCACGGAGGCGGCCCTTTCTCGCATGCCCAGCAGACCGATTCCCTGCTTCTTTGCCCCGAACGGCAGCATACCTTTAGTCTGCTCAAATCCAATGCCATCGTCCTTTATGGTCAATATGAGCTTCGGATGGCTATAGGCTAGTAAGACACTGACACGCTTGGCCTTTGCATGTTTTGTGATGTTATTCAAGCCTTCCTGGAGAATCCGATACAAAACGATTTCGATCTCCGAGCTAGGTCGTTTCTTAACCCCGAGGGCCTGAAAATCGATCTGGAAGTCCTGCGTTCGTTTGGCAAAGTCGTCAATATACCATTCGAGCGTGGGAATAAGCCCCAGGTGATCGAGCATGTCGGGTCTCAGCTCGGATGAGAGGTCTCTGACAGTATCTCCTAGCTGCTCGACCATTCCGATTAACTCATCGCACCTTGTCTCCTGGTCCTTCAGTTCCACCGGCAGGGAATTCCGCAACGCTTCTATGCCAAAGTGAAGCCCGGTCACGGCCTGGCCGAATTCGTCGTGAAGATCCCGAGCGACCCTCCTTCTCTCATCTTCCATAGCACCGATCAGCTGGCGGGAAAGATTCCTGATTTCCTCCTCGGCCCGTTTTCGCTCCAAGGTATTCACAATAATTTCCCCAATCGTCTTTAGCAGTGCCATGTCTTCTTCCGCCCATGACTTTTCCGCCCGCACCGAATCAAACCCCAGAAATCCGACAAGGGATCCACCTGAGACCATAGGAACGTTGACAAGGGATTGAACCCCCTTCGATTGGAATTCTTTCTTTTCGTGGCTTGCTTCGGGTAGTAAATCCGCCACCCGAGGGATATGAAGGGTTTCGAGCCTCTTTAGTTTCCCCGTTGCCCAAGGGAACCCATCAACCAAAAGCCCTTCGAGTCTTTGGATGTGCGGCTCTATCCCTTTGGCACACCACTCGTGGGTGTTGTCCATCTTCGTTCCCTTGTCGTCAAATTGAAATACATAACTGCGGTCAACACCGGCAAATTCTCCGATTTTTTTCAACGCATGGTTTATCCCGCTGTCAATCTCATCTGCTGAGAGGTTCATGAAGTTTGTTGATATGGCGCTGACAAGCTTTTCGAATTCAGCCCTGTACTGTAATCCCTCCTCGGCCCGCTTTCGCTCTTCTATTTCTTGCCTCAACTGCTCATTTGCCGCGACCAATTCAGAGGTGCGTTCCTCCACCCGTTTTTCCAGCTCGTCGCGAGCTTTTTTCAGCGCCTCCTCAGCCCGCTTGCGGTCGGTGACGTCCAGAGAGGATTCAATCATTTGGGAGACATTTCCCTCACTGTCGAAAATTGGGTAAGCATGAACTTCAACATTTCTGGGGTTTCCGTCTTTATCATAATGGAGATGTTCTACCGTTACAGGTTGTTTCGTTTCCTTTATTTTCTCAAGCGGACACGGATGCCCTTCCGATCCACATGGTCTGTCACTCCTGTGTGTAAGGGCATAACAGGTTGTGCCTTTTGATAAAGGGCCCATATGAGCAGCAGAATTCGCTACCTTGATTGTATAATCAAAGGCATCAATAACATAGAAGGGATGCGGTAAGGATTCTAAAACCAAATTCAGGAATTCGGCCTGATGCTTAACTTGGTTCTCCGCCTCCTTGCGCTTGGAGGCTTGTTGCTCTAATTCCTTGACCCTTTGTTCCAATTCTTCATAGGTTGGTTTATCAGCCATCAGAACATCCTCCCATTCGAAAACAAAAAAGGCCCATCCCCTGGTATCAGTGATACCGCGTATAAGCCTTTACCAGTCCCATGAGGGTTCTCTCCCCCGCTTTGGTTATGTTTCCAGTTGTTCTGCTGTCACCACATGACCTTATACCACAATCCGCTATGAACTCTCAAACTGCCACGCTCGATCACCGATTTACGCAATATATGGTGGCTTATACCCAACCCCCTGGGCTCAAGGTGTCTTGCCATACTTGTTAGCCGGCGACCAAATGATTTTAGTAACGATTTCTATTACATATCGCAAGCTTTGTCAAGGTTTTGGGCCGAAATCTTGGTAAACCAATGTACCAGAGGAACGCTACTGGCGCTATTACACCAGGGGGCATGTCCATACTGATGCTGTTCAAAAGTGTGCACATAGGGGAGGCAGCGCCCGGCTTGGCAGAGAGTGCACTCAAGTCCTACTTGGCTAAGTCCGCGCTGCAATGCTAAAAAAATAGTCGGGATATGGACAATTTCGGA
>JAUWXF010000013.1 GCA_030616475.1 Desulfobacterales bacterium | reverse complement strand
TGTACAGCAATTCGCATGATGTCTGCATCCTTGACCTCAAGCTTGCGCATCATACCACCTCCTTCCTGCTACAAAAGTATAGCAGAAGGAGATGTCATGCGCAATTATTTATGACCGTCTGTATAATACTCCGGAAAAGAATATCAAATCATGAAAAGACTTGTGAGTGTATTTGTATTTAAGCAGTGCGGGTACCTTGATAAGCTTTAGAATACGAAATGTCACGTAGCACGGAGAAAATACCAATAAAGAAAAAGAAGTATTGGCCCAGTTCAAAACGGGCTAAGTAACTGTTACTTACGAAGTTCATAGCAAAAACCGCGAATAAAAATCCCAGCGAAATATATTTCAAAAGTCGTTTCATATTGGACTTGGCGATATTATGGAAGAGTTTAAGGATGAGAGCCATATAAAGGAGAAAGCCTATGATACCCAAGGTAAATAGTAATGAAATTAGATCACTATGCCCGTCAACTAAGCTGAAGGTCGAATTACCCAGCAGGCCGCCGGCACCGAATCCGATTGCTTTAAGCTCAAAAGAGAAGTTGCTAAATGTAGTTATCATATTGGACCATCCACCTATACGACCACTGCCCATTTTTGACATTCCAGTCTCGCCTCTAAGGGGCTCATAGACATCATAAAAAATTGTCTCAAAGTGAGATGATGTTAGAACAATGACGACCATTACTAATAGGGCGATTGCAAGCAGTTTATAGCTTCGGCGACCAAGCAGGTACCAAGACACGAGAATTGTAAGGCCTACAAAAACAGTCCTAGTATATGTGAAGTAGAGATTATAGATGGCCAAAATACTAAGCAAGTAGCAGAAATAAATAAAAAATGGTCTTTTGGCTTGTGCCGTCTCGTCTAAACTTAGGTAGATCAAGAATATAGTAGAAAAAATAAACATAGCGTGAGCAAGTGAATGTATTTTTAAATACATTCCTGTGTATCGCTCAAGTCCGGTGAAATATATGGTCATGTATACTGACTTGCCAAGGCTAATTAGCAAAGCGCTTCCAAGAACAGGTAATATGTAACCGATTAGCATTAAGACAAGAAGACGTTTTATCTGCCATTCTTCCCTTACTGTTATTCGGACCATGAAGAAGGCCAACGCAGGCAGAATCAGCCTGAGAACTTCTCGTATACGTGAGCCCCAGAGCACACTGAGCGCGCAGTAAAAACAGAAAAAAAGAATGAATAGACCGGCACCATCGAGACGTACGGCCCTTAAATGGAGCAAAATCAGTAGAAGAAATAAATATGATGTGCTTAATGAGAAGAATTCCAAAAAGGTAACGCCAAGTATATGATGTGTTGAAAAGAAGGATATGGTCGCTATCGGTCTAATTAAACAATAGATGCAAAGTATCAAGAATATTACTGGATACCTACGAGATTTACTTTGGCTAGGAAACATTTGTATGTTTAGTTAAATTTGGTGTAGCCAATATCTCAAAATTGTTTTCAATATCAGCGTGGTAAGCGAGCAATACGATTCAAGAGCTCCGCATAGTATGCTGCCGCTTTGTCTGGCGTCCTTGTAATAAGAATGTGGTCAATTGCTGATTTAGCCATAGATACACGAAGAGCCTTGTCTGAAATAAGTAGTTTCATCCCATTTGACAATGCCTTAGCGTCTCCGGGTGAAAATCTATATGCGCATGAAGATGGGGCTTGTGTACGGTATGGAGGTGTATCTGGCACTAAGCATGGAAGGCCACAGGCCAGTGCTTCATTAATAACATTTGCCTCCCCCTCCTTGGTTGAAGCGTGTACAAACAAGTCCGATGCCTGGAGATAAGGTGCGGGATTTTCGCGATGCCCCATCGTAAGTACATTTTGGGAATACCGGCTTTTTCTCATTACGGCATTCAGCCTTGCTTCCTCCTTTGCCGCCTTTTCAACTGCATCTGGCCGGCCTAATACAGGTAGATCTTTAGCTGTCGGGCCGACATGGACTAGATATGTGTTTTCGCCTATCCCGTCTGATAGGAATTTTATGAATGCTTGCGTTATGAGTGATTGATTCTTTCGGGAATGAAAGATTCCCAATGTAGTCATAATAAATCCCTCTTCGGGTAGGCCAAGTTGGCGGCGTAACCGTATGCGGACTTCTTTTGCCACGGGATAAAAGTTCTCTATATCGACTGGATTGTGTACCATGTAAATCCTATTCTCTGGAAAACCACATCTTAGAAAAGACTCTCTAAAAAGTTGGTTCATAGAAAAAATAGCATCAACGTTCATTAGCTGGCGTTTTACAAAGAATCCTCCCCTTTTTTTCCTAATTGAAACAGGATCGTCACCCCCAAACATCGCGGGTTGAACCACAATTTTTATCCTTGGAAAGAATATTTTCAGAAGAAAGACTGTGAGGGCGAGTGAAAAAGAAAACCCACGCATTCTAATGAGATCGGGCGGCGGGTTAAAATAAAGGTGCTTTATAAGACTTAGGGGGGCCAAAATGCGAAAAGAGCGTTCCTTTCTGGGTATACGAAGTACTTTGACGTTACCTATTGTTTCGCTTGCTGCATCACCGGGGTAACGGGGGGCTACTAAGGTAATGTCGAGCCCATGCTTTATGCAATGAGGAGCGAGCAGAAGATCATTTTTCCCAGCACCTGAAAAACGTGGTGGAAGCGGTCCTGTTATAAACCAAACTGAAATGCGTTGCATTATCTCTGGTAGAATCTATCCCTTCCTTAGCGAGGTTCTTGGAAACAAGTAGTTGGAGCGTTTGAAAGGTTACGGGCAAATTCAAAGGCGCACAGCAGCGTGTGGACTCGCCAAGCCTTTGATCTAGGACCCATAGAAGATTTTGAAATGAACTAGCTCACGTGCCGATGCCAGGGCATGACTCCGTCTTTGCGTAAGCGATTGGTAGCTCCCAATTCAGTTTTTCGCTTAACGGATCGCAATGTGTTGTATACTGATTTAGGTAATAAAGTGCTCAAAAGGAGAAAATAAGGAAGACACGACTTTGGCCTTACTCTAATGGCCTCGAAAAAGTAACGACGTAACTTAGACGTGTCGTCGAAATATTCGCGGTAAAACTGCCCGATATCGCACAGGTGCAAATGTGCAACCCCACCTTTTAGCAATCGATCCTTGTGCTTTTGGTAGAATAAGTCCCTCGCACTCAAGAGATTATTCTTACTGGAACTTATTCTCCTACAGCCGTGGCGGTGATAAATCCTCACTAGGACCTCGGGGACCACATCAACATCAAAGTGTTCAGATATCCTCAACCATAAATCCATATCCTGCCGTGCGGGAAGACTTTCATCGAATCCTTTCACGTAAGAAAGAACCTTTCTCCTTATAATTGCAGAAGAAGCACTACCGACTACGTTCTTCAATAGTAGTTCTTTATATATGCGGCCTTTGTAACGTGACGTACTATGCGAAATGCGTCCGTCATCAAAGACATGCACTAGCCATGTATAAACAAGCCCGACTTTCTCTGAGCTTGTTTCATATAAATTCAGTTGTTTATTTAATTTTGCCGGCAACCACTCGTCATCTGAATCCAGGAAAGCAACATACTCAGATCTGGAAGCATTAATGCCAGTGTTTCGGGCAGCGCTACCTCCTTTGGTATGATCATGGCTTATGCACCTGATTCTTCTATTATTAAAGTGTCTAACGATCTCAAGCGTGTTGTCAGTAGAGCCGTCATCTACGATAATTAGCTCAAAATTAGTAAAGGTTTGATTTAGAACGCTCTTGATGGCTCTTGGTAGTAAATTAGCTCTATTATAAGTAGGGACAATAACACTCACAGCCGGTTTTTTGGACAGATTTGCGTTATGAATATTGTTCATACTGATTCCTTATACGAATTTGCGCATTTTCGAGATACCTGAGAGTATGGTGGCCCTAAGCACCAGTGGCTTAGGAAATCAAAAATCATACCCGAACATTTCGACATCTTTTGCATATCGCCGAGCGACGATATCCCTTAGGTTGTTCGTGCAATACGCCCTCTCAGGTTTCGCACACTTTCCCTGCCGACGCTTCACCCACAATCTTACGGTCGTGAACGCATGACTCGGGGCCGATGTAACTCGCTCGCACCTTCATCATTTGGAAACTTTGATCCGCTACCTTCCGCCGGTTTTACTGTCCCGCCTGATTTCCGCGGAATGCTTCGGAACACATGGAGAGAATGACCCACAAATGTGAACGGAATTGCCGGGAATAGGCAGCATAGTCTTAGTCTGGGACTGAGTGTTCATCTGTTCAGAGTCAGGTTTTTTCTGACTTTTAACGTTTCAAGGACTTCTATATACCTGTCATAAGGATATTTCAGTTCCTTTATATGGTCCATGAATTTGGCGACTTCTTTCCCATACGTTCTCTCACCATCGGTACGTCCGTGGTAATGCGGTTCGTAGCTCTTAAGAGCCCACTCGTAATGAGTGTTATCACGGAGACCAAATTGCCTTATCTTGCTAAGGGTGCCTCTACCGAGATGGAGGATATAACCATCCGAGCACGCAGGAAAATCCAATATCTTATATCCGTTCTTCATGACGGACCGTACTAGCGCGATCGCCGGCGTGCCTGAGCGAACGAAGGGCCTCACACACGGCAGATCATAGATCTCTTTTCTTATGAACAAGCAAGAAGGATGTGGGTACCCGCCTTCGTCCCCCAACTTCTTATTATATTGCAGCTCCCCGAGCAGGGCTGCATCCCCATTTTCGCACAGCCTTTCCAATGCGGAACTTAATAGGTCCTCTCGCAAAACAACGACATCCGTATCCAGAGTCAGTACCGTCCCCGTCCTCTCTTCTTCATGAAGCCTTCTGTCAAAATCTTCAATCGCTCTTATCCCTATTCTCAGTCCGGGTCCGTGGTATTTCTGATTATTTAACCCTATTAATCTAATAAAATCGTTTTTTTCGACCACTTCAAGGAATTCCCTGCTCCCATCAAAGGAAGCGTTGTCTACCACGATGATCCTGATCTTGCCTTCGCTGTAAACGATTTTATCGAAGATGGAATAGATAAGATGCGCAATCAGGAACAAGGTATTATAGTTTACAATGACTATTGATATGTTCTTCCTGGTCTTTTCCTTATGTTCCTTGCCTCTCCTGGCGGTATTTAGTATAAATTTTCTTGCAGGGTCGACAAAATAGACAAAGAACTTGTCTAGACGGAACCGGAACTTTTCTTTTAAAGCAAGTTTATGTATTTTCTTAGACATTAAATAACCCTCCCCCTCCTTAGGGGTAGCCAAAACCTTAAACCCTCAAGACAAATTGAACGCTATCTGCCGACGCCTCAAATCCCAGGTGTTCTTCATAATGGTAGAGAATCTTGCACGATAAGCATCGTCACGTACATGACTCAACCCAGTAACACACGTTCATGTTATTGATCCAAAAAAGCACCCATTACTTGCAGACTAAACCTTTATAAAACTCCAATGTTTTTAGTGCTATTTCATCCCATGCAAACTCTTTTAGCGGTAAATATCTATCTGTCATGTTTCTTGAAACATAATCGAGATGATACCGCAACTCTTCAGAGCTGAGTACTTCATCATACATCCTTACCCATTCCTTACCTACTACTGACTGAAGATCCTTGAAGGAACCTTTCGATGGGACTAGAATAGGAACACTATATGATAAAGCAAGCACTGCGCTGCCCGAATTCAGAAAATCATGGTAAGGCAAAGCGACCAAATCTCCAGCTTTGAAATAGAACTGTATATCTTCCTCCGGCACGAAGCCCAGGTGCAGACGTATCCTTTCAGGATCATTAGCCGCCATTTCGGCGATCTGTCTCTCTAATTTCAAGGTAGCCGGCTTGCCGGCAATCAGCAGCATAGCGTTTGTGTCCTTAAGTGAATGAAATGTACGAATGAGGGAGGGGATATTCTTATAGGAACTAATGCGACCAAGGAACAAAATGACTTTCGCCCCGTACGCTTCTATACCCAATCTGTTTCTTGCCTCCTTTTTCGTCACATAATTGGGATAAACATCCCGGTAATGACCATGGGGGACCACAACTGATGGCACTTTGCGGAGTACAGGGTATCGGCTTCTTACAAGTTCGTTTGCTGTTGCGCTGAGGCTAATAAATCCATCCACCCGCTTAATAAAATAGTCTGTGAAGTAATTCTGTAGTTTTGGATGATACTTCTCATGTGTTTCCAGGTTGTGAACCGTCCAAACTATTTTGGCACCTTTTGTCCTGGCAAGGGTCAAGGCTATAGAAAGGTTAAGGGTTTTGTAGGAGGCCCGGCGCCACTGCGGAACACGAACGACGTTGACCGGCCAATGTACATGCATAATGTCCCATTTTTGATTCAAGAGGCGATATTTAGAGTAATCAACTACTTTTACCCCGAGCTTTTCCAGATTCGTGTATAGCAGCCAATTATATGGGTTTCCAGTTCTGTTACTAAATGCAGGTTTTGCAAGAACAGATATGCTTTCGGACTGTTTTTTCGAACGTTTGCGATCTTTCATCGGGATATTGCCGGGCCCATTAAAGGCTTCTCTCGCCCGCTCCGCTCGAGCTTCACCCTGTTAAATACCGAGTTGAATATACCAAATTATCAAGATTTGAAGATAACCGCTCACAAGTGGTCTTGAGATGTCGCCTACAATTTGACAGGGCAAGGAGATCTCGGAGGTGAATAATTTGTGTGATTCTTTGACCCCGGTTAAATAAGCTTCGCCCCAGTTGAATATGTCTCGCCCTGACGGGATAGCACGCGTTCCACCCCGGTACGATCATTCTGACCTACGGGGCAGGCGGAGTAAACATTTAACCCCGGTACGATGGTGCCCACCTACCCCAGTTAAATATGCTACGCCCCAGGGAAATATGCTTCGCATTTCACGGGGTAAACATTTAACGGGGTAAACAGGGCAGGCGGGGCAAGGACGAAGAATCACTTGACAAAACCTTTGCCAGCTTTCCTGCAACAACGTCGGGACTAAAATTTTCTGCGATCATTAATCTTGACTTAATGCTAAAATTATGCCACACAACCGGGTCGGCCAGACATTGGTTGCATTTCTCAGCAAATTCGATTGGGGAGTCTGAGATAAAGCATTCCTCCCCGTCTCTTACAGGAAAGCCTTCTGCACCAATGGAGGTAGTAACAATAGGAACCCCGGCTGCTGCGGCATCGCCAATCTTCCCTTTCATTCCCGCTCCGTAAGGCATCGGACAAACGAACAGCTTGTAGTGTGTCAGTGCTTCTTGCAAGTTCTTAAGGCTACCTATGACTTTAACATTAGGTGATTGAAATACTTTTCTGTATTTTTCTGACAAATAGCCAAGAACATGAAATTCTACTCTGGGGTTTCTTGCCAGGATAAGCTGAAATATGTTTTCCAAAAAGTATTTCACTGCGTCAACATTATGTTTGTTGCCAAAATGGCCAACAAAACAGATATTTCGTCGTTTACTATAAGGACGGGTAGAATGGAAGATTTCAAGAAAAATGGGAACGATTTCAATTTCCCTTGCGCCCATAATCGTACTTTGAATATCCCGTTTTTCTTTGTCACTAATTACAATAACGGTGTCCGCTGCCTCATATAAGATTTCTTCGTTTCTTAGAAATTCGTTTGCGCGCGTCAAATCATCTTGATTCTTAGTCCACTCATATTTCCTGAGAAATTCCTTGAAATGAAAATCCATCGTGTCTATAATCAGTTTAAGTGAAGGACATCGCTTCTTTAAGCTCTCGCTAAGCTGTGCCATAAACGTTATGTAATTGATACCCCATATATTTGTTATCCAGAGATATTCGGGAGTTTTTTCAGCAATAATTTTATTGTAGTCTTGTTGATTCAAAGGTAGGTGCGTAAAATTAATATCTCCTTTAAGGGCTTTTTCGTAGCTTGCATCGCATTGAGTGTTTGCGTGGTATATATATTCAATTTTGCACTTGTTCGCCAATAGTATGTTTAGAATGTTAAATAATCGGAAATCTGCTGCTGTTTTGTCGAAGCGTGGTAGATAAGTACTAACAAACAGGATAGTAGGGGCGCTGTCAATAAGATGGTTATTTATCTTGTACAAATCTTTTGTTCTTTTCAATGCGGCGTTCAAATAGCTAGGAATAACATCGTCATGTGGATCATATTTTTCGGAATAGCCTGCTCCAGACCTCTTCTGTAATCTAAACCGAAACACTTTAAGGTTGTGAATCAAATCTCCGATGGGTCCATAATGAGTGTGAACTTTTATGTAGTTGAAAATCTCATCTCGGTAACGCGCGAGCGCCCAGGCAACGGTACGCATGTATTGCAAAGTGGAGTGCTGGAGGTTGGGTATTAATTGATGTAACCGGTTGTGTCCAGCCAAAGCCAAATTAATGCGACTCCAACTTCTTTGTAAGACTTGTTTAGGACCAGTCATAACAGGTCAATCACGTTTTTTTGGCGTCTGTTTTTGATTTTCTAGAAAGACGAAGCAGCCACCGAGTTTCATTGCGTTTTGCATTTTTTGGTGATTCTTTGTATCTTGATCTTTATTCTTTTTGATGCCTTATAAAAGCCATACATAATCAATACCTTGCATTGCTGAAAAACAGGGAGCTTCTTTCTGTGTTTTATTAAGAGATACTTTGCACGATCAATATTGGTGCCTCTTTTTCGATCAATAACTGTTTTTGTCCCTTCTAATAATCGATAATTACCCCATGTTTCGTTTACGTATTTGACGATTGAGACCTTAACCGCTTTCAAAAGAAAATCTAAATCCATTGCATAGTGCTGGTTTTCATCGTATGGCCCGACAATTTCGTGGAGTGATGCATGATAAAAATATGCAGATGGATTAACAGGATGAGGATTGACAGACCAACCTAAAAGTAAATCCGTCAACTTCAGTCTACTTGGCCTGTTCACATACTTCAGCTTTCCCGTATCGTCCCATACGTTACAATTACCCAGAGTTATAGCTGGTTCGGGAAGCGTTTTGAATATTTCCTTAACACGATTCAACGTATTGGGCTCATAGTAATCATCTACATTTAAGATGGCTAAAATCCCCCCGTGTGCCATTGCGATGCCTTTGTTTATGGCATCTGACTGCCCGTTATCCTCTTCTGACATCCATCGAATGTGCGAATATTTGTCAGCATATTTCCTTATTATACTTACCGTCTCGTCCTTTGAGTTCCCATCAACAATGATATGTTCTAAATCGGAACATTCCTGATCAATAACGGCATTCAAACATGATTCAATGTATTTTTCTCCGTTCAATACCGGTGTGACAACGCTAATCATGATATTTTATGACCTATAGGTTATGAGAGTTTGATGGAGAAATCCAAATTCCTCCTGATGGTACGGAATAGAACGGGATAATTGGGTTTCGTTGTTGTCCGACTAATCTGAATCCAAGAAGTGCGTGAACTCAGTGGTTCTAAAATATCGCTTTACTTCGTCATAGTTTGCGATATCCTGCGACAGATCGCCTGAACTGGTTCTCCGTAAATGTGTGCTTACTTTTGCACGTGAGATTTCCAAGAATCGAAATATTTTGTCCAGAGTTTGTTGGTGCTTGTTGGAGTCCAATAGATCATCTTCATAACTAACAACAAAATAATCAGTTCCTTTTAGCCAATCCATTTCAATTTTAGCAAACTGTTCTCTTCCCTTTGTCATATTATAAAGTTCTTCGCAATCTATTTTAATTTTTCTCAATTTATTGGATTCTTTCTCACTGTCTTGTGTCGTTATATGATATAGCCCTCGCTCTCTTGCCAGAACGGTAGATAACGAAGCTTTTAGGAAATTATTTCTTCGAAGGTAGATGATCTTCCAACCATCATCATAGAGGCCTTTGATAAACGACTCTGGAAACTCCTGATCAAACACCAATTGTGTTAACTTGACTTTGAAGCCATACACTGGCTTTCTATTGAGTCTTGTAATCCTGCTTCTACTATCTAGATATAATTGGGGGAATGTGATTTTATAATTGCGTCGATGAAATATTTCGCCGTCACAATAAATATCTGGATGACTATTCAATAAATTAACTAATAGTGAAGTTCCACCCCTCCCTTCCGCGAAAACCAGAAACTTCTTCTCAGGATAATGCGACCAAAAGGCCAATAAGCTTAAATACCTTGACATATGTTTTATAGGTTTAGTTGTAAGTCTTCTAATAAGTGTTCTCTGCTCAGCAGTTGTTATCTTGTGCAGTAGCCTTCTCATTTTGTTTAGTAACTCTACAGCTTGAACTCTACAGCTTGCTTTCTTTTGCGATTGAGATGGCCCGGTGAGTCAGGCAAATCATTTGATCAAGTAAGGTTCCCAAAAATCCCTATCATATTTTTGCCATGCGTGGCAGCCAAAGGGGAGGGTAAAGTTGTTTTTCTCAAAACAATATCTTGGAACGCATTCAAAGCCAAAGCGAAGAGCTGTTTCGACAGAAGGAATTGTGAATTCGGGGTAATAATGTGTTGCTCTATTAGCCCAAAAGGCTTCTTCATTATGTTTATATTTAGACATTTCCCATCTTGCATTATTACGAATCTTGAGTCGCTTCAGGATTCTCTTGGGAAGGTTTAGGTACTGAGTATACTTAGGCTTTGAAGCGTAAAACCTATTCCAGTATTCTGAAAGGTCAATGCTATATTTTCGAGAATAAATAACCCGTTGGAAACTGTGTATCTTTCTCAGGGAAAAGCCACCATTTCCAACTTTGCCTTCATACACGGGATGTCCGGCGTAAGGAGCCTCTTCATGCTTGATCCATGGAGGACCAATGAAATCAAAATCCATTTCACACCATTGTGTGAGCTGATCCGAGAATACGAGAGCATCAAGGTGATAGATTAACATGAATCGATAATCGGTGAAAGCGTTGTAAAATGTTGGGGAAAGCAACAGTTTGGAATGAGCTGCTGCACTTCCAAAGAATTTATTGTCGAAGCGCTTGATTCCAAACCCGGGGAAGTTGACTTGAAGACTCTTTGGTATCACAAGGTACTTATCGTACTTACCAAGAAAACGAATCAAGTGTTTGAAAGAAATCTCTTCTTCTGCGGTCAATTCCGATCGATTGGACATTGGCACAACAACGGCCACAAGCTTTGATGCTTGATTTAGAAACACGCTACTAATCATACTTCTGCCCCAGGTCGCTACGCATTTTCACAAGGCGGGCGGGAACGCCAAAGGCGATGGCACCGTCCGGCACGTCTTTTGTGACGACAGCTCCGGCTCCAATCACTGCGTCTTTGCCAATTCGTACTCCACCCAACACTATCACACCTGTGCCTAACCAGGCGTGGTCGCCGACGATGATAGGTCCTTTTGCCTGTAATGGTTGCTCACGAATGGGTTGATCCGGAGCAACACCGTGATCATGGGGGTACAGGGCGCAGTTTGCGGCAATTAATACGCCGCATCCAATCTCTATCGGGGCTTTGTAGGCATTTAACTGGCAACGGGGATGGATGTATGCATCAGCACCAACCGTCAGACTGCCAGCGTCTCCAGTCTCAATGATGGTATCTCTGAGGATGCAGACGCGGTCACCTAGTTTCACTGGCCCCCCGTTCTTTGCCCGGAAAATGATAACACGGTCCCCTATAAAGACATTGGCACCGAGTTGTATGTCAGGATGATAGATGATTGAGCTTGGCGCGATGTACCCTTTTCGGTTCATTTTGGCCAGGGAAGTGCTTGCCTTGTGAGGTGGAGCAAACCACGTGGCAAGACGAGTGGCAATCCTACCAAAACCGGTCAATGCGGCATGGCCCATCCAAAAACGAATCCAGCGCTGCTTGAGTGTTCTGGTTATAAAGGGTCGGTTCTGGCGGTAAGCATTCATCTTCGCTCCGCAATTGGTCGAGTGCCCGCCCTGGCGCTTATGCTTACTATAGCTATCAAGCTGGCAAATCAGGTCTGGGCCAGGGGTCGAGTAGTTGAGTGGTCGAGTGCTTGATTGTTTCAACAACCCTATAACTTGATAGTATAGGAATTTCCTTTTTTCGAGCGGCGAATTCAGCCGTTCAGCCGTCGCAGCCAGTGCTTTGGCGAAGTCGGCTCGTAGCCAGGTCTACTATTTCAGCCGTCGTAGCTGCGCTACTATGGCGAAGTCGGCGGCGAAGTCGGCGCCGCGTTACATAAAATCGCGAAGCGATTTTATAACTTGACCCCGTCAACGCCTCAGCACAATCCCTCTATAGTGGCCAGCAGCCAGAATAATGCCGGCCTTCTGGCTCGCACCGCCGGTGATTATTGTCACCGCCACCAGAGCTGCGACAATGTGAGGAAGTTCAGCTCCGGTTTCAACGCCGGGCCCCACCAGAGCCCGGAGTAGCACAAGGGCAGGAAGCAGGTGGCCTATGCCCACAGTGAGGATGAGGGCTATTGGGCGCCGGAGCGCTTTTGTACCTTCCCGAAAGGAAGCGTCGTGTGACCAGTGGAGGTAGAGCAGCCAAACTATTAGATTTACAACGACGCAGATCATTGCAATCACCGCCGGACCTCGTCCCGTGGTCAACCAGCCCATGGGGGCCAGCAGCAGGCCTGCTCCCGTGGCGAAACCCGAGCTCACGAAGAGTAGGGGGATGATGGGCACGTTCCAAGTCGGCACTGCTCTGGCACGATAGACGATGTAGCCCTGGCTGATCATCAACCCCACGGCCGACGCGGTGCCCAGGAGCCAAAGGACTGTGTTGGGAAAGAGCCAGTGGAGCACTGCGGCTGGGACGAAGATGGCACCAGCGAGAGTCTCCCGTGACATCCAGGAATGTCGCACGTGGCGGAATAGGTGGCGGCCCCTTGAGGGTCGCCCGGCTTCAATGGTCAGGCAAAGGAATCCAAGGCCGACGAGCACCGGAGCCAGCAATCCGAATAAAACAGGGTCAAACATAGCAGTCATGCCGCCCCCCGGAATCCTTGTGACAAAGCTCAAGAGATAAAAACCAGCACCCGCTCCTCCCAGGATGAAATTGGCGACGGCCGGCCAACCCCAAACTTTCTGCTTGCTGGGTTGTATAAGCTCGATTTTCATTCCGTCATCTGTCCATGGCGTGGCATCAATCCACGATGTAGTATACTGATGGTTCAGTTCCCAATTCTTCCTGAAGACGGACTGTCTTGTTCTTGCGGATCAACCGCGACACCTCGCTCTCAGGATCGTCCAGATCCCCAAAGGATAGCGCGTTGGCGATACAGAAATTCACGCAGACCGGCGTAGCCTCGGGATCCGAACCAGGAATTAGCCCTTTGGCCAAGCCAGCCTCTACCCGCGGAGAGCAAAAATTGCATTTTGTGCAAACGCCGATTCGATCGGATTTACTTGCAGCCGGTTCTTGTAAATCGCGTTTCGACTCGAAACGCATCTTGTCCTGAAAAGTAATGGTGCGAGCTAGATACGGACAGGCCACAACACAATAGCCACAGCCTACGCACAACTCGTCTTTGATGCCCACGATACCATCGACCCGCTGGTAGGTGGCAGCGGTGGGGCAGACTTTCAGACAAGGTGGCCGGCTGCAATGCATACAGTTGATTGGTACAAAAACCCGCAGAAACCAGGAATATTCTCTGATTTCACGATCGACTACTCGCCTCCACAAAGAGCCAGGCGGCGCATTATTAATCTGCCAACAGACGCTCTGGCAGGTGCCGCATCCAATGCACTTCCGCAAATCAATGACCATTCCCCAGCGTGCCACTCAGTTTCCTACTCGACATTTCTTTGAAATCGCCCACAGGCCAGAACCTGGGCAACATTTGGTTCCACTGGGTGTTGGTACCTTAAATTTGTCATCTCCAACAAAGTTACTTGATTACGTCACCAGTTTTTTTATGTGGTCAGCAAGCCTCACTGCCAAGGCGACTATAGTAAGCACGGGGTTGGCGTAACCACCGGTTGGAAAGACCGAGGGGCCTGCTATGAACAAATTGGAGATGCCGTGGACCTGGCAATTCTCGTCAACGACACCCTTCTTATGATCAATGTGCATGCGAGTCGTCCCCATGTGATGATACCCGCCTTGCAGATTTGAAGGAGGCGTTTCATCCTTCATTTGCACGTATAACCGCCCCAGTCCGGCACGACGAAGCTCTTCGTCAATGATCTCCTGTGCCCGGATGGCGCTCAATATGTCTATGGGGCTAACCTGCCAATTTAACCGTACGCGGTTCTGACTGAGACTGTCACGCTCTTCGGTAAGGGTTACCCGGCTGTTTGGATTCGGTACTTGTTCACTCATATGTGCCAAACGGAATAGTCTTATTCTTTTCTTGTTGAAGGGGTTGCCGAGTTTCCTTCTAACTCTCCTGTAAGCGGTTATGGCGACATCATCGATTCCAGTTATCACATTGCTGAGGTGTTTGCCGAAATCATCAGGCATATTTCCACCGCGGATCGCTGAACGAAGTACCTTAAAAGAGGTAACGCCTTTTGATGAGATACCTGGATAAAGAAACGGATAAAAAAATTCACTCAACACAATATGCGGGATTAGCTCTACGCAATGGTTCACCATTTTTTCACGGCGCAGCACCTTGTCTGTTAAGGCCAATTTTCCAATAATTGGTACGCCATTAACCCTGTGAATGCTGTTATATAAACCTGTTGACTTGAAAACCTCGGGGTTTGACGGGACATATACGCCTGACCAGAAATGTAAGTGTTCAATAAAGAATCTTCCAACAAGGTCATTCTGATTGCCCAGCCCGGAACTTTGCACCTTGTTGGATAGCAGCAGTAAGCGCGGGGTTTCGATGCCGCCAGCGGCCAAGATAAATAGCTTCGCCGAGAGCCAAAAACTGTTTCCATGTAAACAGGCCACGCGCAGTCGGGTTACAGTCTTTGCAGTCTCGTTTGTCTCTATTTCTACCACGTTGGCGTGTAGATAGGTGAAGATATTGTCCGCGCGCGTAATCTCCTCCGGATAATTTATAGTGAAGGGGTCGCGCGAGCCAAACTTGAAAATTATGGTTTTCACCCGGTTCCCAGTGAAAGGAAGGCGCGCAGCCTTTTCGGGATCTTCCCAATCCTCGACTTCATAACTGAATGGTTCGATCTTGCAGATAGATTGGGCGCTCTCGTAAAAAGGATCGAGATGGGACTTGCTGAAAGGCCAACCACTGTACGGCACCCAGTCTCGTTCTTCAAAGTCGATCTCATCAAGTGGTCGCATTCTGGCCCCAACGCAATTATCACCTATCGCAATAATCCAGCGGTTGCTGGAACCACCGAAATACCGTGCACGGGCGGTGTCCAGTGGGAAATAGGGCTGTCCAACGTTTTCACCCCAATAAAGTCCCTGCGTCTCTTGATCAGGCTCCAACCCGCCACTCTCGAGCAGACAAACCCGAGGTTCATGACCTATGAATTCTCGTGCCAGTGTTATCCCTGCCGTTCCAGCACCAACAATACAAAGATCTGTCTCGATGGTCGTATTCTCTGGGATTGAACGGGCATCAACTATCATAAGAGTTTCTCGTAGATTAGGCGCAAAAAAGCAACTTTTTTCATCATGCAGAAACCAATTTCAATATTCTTCTAATGCTTCCATTGAGGTATAGGCGATCAAATTCAGAAATCGGCCGGACCACTCTTTTCCTCCACTCTTTCTTCCATTCGGGCTCATTACACATGGCCATTTTGCGCTCTATGGCGCGCGCTAGATCGTGACGGCCTTTTTCCTTTAATGGTACAAGTAACTCTTCATACATTGCATATGTGCTTGGACTCAATCGTACTGCTGAATTTACCAGTTCTTCGGTGACCTCACGGTTAGGAAAGGCGGTTGCCTTTTCCAGAACGCCTGAAGCCAAAAGCGCAAGCATCGTGCGAACACATTTTTCACATTTGCCACAATTCAACATGCCAGGCTGGTAATGCTCGATTTTGTTGCACACCCTAAGGTGCTGAAGTGCCACATCCCAACCTGAAACTAACTTAGTCTTAGCGAGCCTTGATAACACGATACCCTCATGCCGGATCCGGAAGTCACTGCTGCTGTAATTTGGGTTTATCAGCGGATGTGAACCATATGGCATTAGGTTAGGAATGTCATGGCATGAATTGATGGACACAACCGAAAGCCGTTTCGAGAATGCATGAGCAATGGCAGAAAAAGCGGCTCCCATAAATTCGTTAAGCCAGAAATACAGCCAGAAATCCCGATTATCATCTGGTCCCAAGGACCTAATATTGGTGTACGCAGGGATGATTGTTACTCCAGCATCCTCTGCTAAAACTGAAACCGAATTCACCACGTGCTCGAATTTTTTCGGTTCATGGACTTCAAGACCGTAGACAAGTAAACCATCCTTAATTGATCCAGGGTGTTCTAATGGAAAGTTAAGACGGTTAGCGCGCAAAGTCGCAAGGGAATCTATTCCCCCAGAGAACAGGAAACCAGCTCTAGGAGGCTTGGTAAGAGATCCCACCTGATGCTGTGTTGATGCCTCAATTCTGGGCGGTTTGTAGCCCGGCCCATACCGATCATACCAGTGACGCATCCAACACATGGTTGTATTAAGACCATCTCGCAATTCCGGACAAATTTCTGCATCTATGAAGACCCTCTCTTCCCCGTGGCGCATAGCCGGCATCAGGCACGCAACCAGAAATGCATGAGGGTTGCATGATAATTCCTGCGCGAACTCTTCATCTGTCTCAAAATAGAGTTCTTGGTCTGGGCGATCGCAATCCTCCCAGATAACCGTTGCTGCTACCCTCACCCTATTGTTCCTTTGTTCTGATCTAAGGTTTTCAATTTTCATTTACCACCCCTTTGTGCCACAATAGGACATTACTTTCATGCCTACTTTTTTTTGACTTTCTCCTTCGTCAGGCTAATAACTGCTCTTAGCTAGAAGGTCTCTATTGTGGCTTTGTGGTTCAGTCAACAATACAAAACAATCAGTTGAACTGGTTGGCAGTGCAGGTTTACTTAAACGCCAGGGAACATCGTTATTCAATTGTGATATAACCGACATGGTTTTCAATTGCTATTCCTGTCTTAAAAAGGGCACTTTTTATTTGCAATTCGTGAAGAAGTGAATCTGCCCTACCTCCAGTAATCAATTCCGGTTGAAAAAGTTCTTGCCCTTGTCCAGAAATAGGGTAAATAATAATCCCCTGGATGCATTTCTGATCAACAATAATTTCAGCCAGATAATTATCGCAACACCATTCAGTTTCACCCTGGGCAAAAATAAAATTCCCGAGAGAATACAGGATAAATCTTTTTTTATATACTTCAATGCCTTGAGAAACATGAGGGTGGTGTCCAATAATGCCATCAGCGCCATGATCAATGAGTGAATGTGCAATTTCTATCTGTTTAGGATGGACAATCGGATCATTTTCAACTCCCCAGTGCAAAGAAACAAAGACATATTCCGCGTTTTCCTTAGCAATTTGTATATCCTCAAGCATTAGCTGTGGATCTAAAGGCAAAATGCCAGGATATTCTGCGGCTATGGAGGCGAAATCCATATTACACCACTGGGTATAGCTCAAGAAGATGACTTTGATACCGGAGAGTTCGACAAGCCTGCCCAATCTGGCATCCTCAAAATTGGTTCCGGCACCCACATAGGATATTCCAACATGGTTAAGATGATGAATAGTGTCAAAAAATCCAATTTCCCCAGCGTCAAATATATGATTATTAGCTAAGCTTACAACGGATATGCCGGCCTCCTTCATAGCTCGAGCATAATGAGGATCACTCACAAAGAGTCCATAGGCTCTAGGATGATTGGTCAGGGGGGTTTCCAAATTCACTAGCACGAGATCCTTTTTTTTCATAAAGGGGGCAATTTTCTCAAACGGGTAACTAAATATAGATTTCGTGGAAGCATAATTAATGTTGAAGCGGACAAATTTGTCATATATTGGAGGTATAAACATCCGCTCTTGATTTTCAGGATTTTTTACCAGAAGCTCTTGAAAACGCTGAAGCCTTTTGGGATGCGAATATCTAGGTGAAAGGAAATATTTAAGGAAATATTTGAGAAAGATTCTTGGAAGCCTCCGTACCTGCCGTAGTAACTTAACCCTTCTCTCTCTAAATTCCGCAGGTCTTATCGTTTCTTCTTTCAAATCATTGACATCCTCACTAGTCTTTAGTTGAATCTCACGTTCGAATTGTTTTCTTAAACGATAGGCACCGAGATAAGGCAATATTCGAATCTCAGGGTCAAGGCTGACGTCGCCACCAACAAGAATTCTGACAGCTAAGTCGGAAGGAGAAAAGGCATGAGCCTCTGGCTTTATAAAAAACCAGACAAGATTCCGAACAGACTTGAACCTAGAACGGAGGGCCGCCCACAAGCATCGAGTTAGACACGTCTTGACCCTTGAATCATGCGCGTACCGCCGAATATGGTGAAAACCCCTATTTAGAATACACATGACGTTACGGCTCATCGAACGGTCCTTAAGGCTATCCAGCAAATGAACGGGAATTACGTCGTTCCTGCTAAATTAAGTAGTATTCAGATAAGCGGTGAGTAAGCTTCGACAGAAACAGTGTCACCTAAAACTAGAAATTGCAGTGAATTAGGTCCAAGTTTCCTGGTAAATCTTCTATGACGCTGAACTGTGGCAGGTTTGTCATTCTATGAGTAAAAAAGTCTCTTCAACCTGCTAAGGCTACCCTTAAAATATCTCTGGTCAAATGCCTTGAGCTTTTCCTTCAAACCCGGCTCACGGTAACGAGATCGCGCTATTAAATGCTCAATACCTTGCACTAAATCATAACGGCCTATTTCTGCTAAAGGGGCTATTAACTCCATATAATCATATTCAATACTGTAATCATCTTTGTGGGTTTGCTTCTTGAACCTTAGATTTGTTACCAATTCATGAGAAATGTCATCCTCTGGAAAAGCACGTGTTTTGTCCAACACCCTTAATGAAAGAAGCCCCAGCATAGTTCGAACACATTTCTCACATCGACCACAGTTATCGCCCGGCCAGTTGGGTTGGCACACCTTGATATTCTGAAGACCCGCGTCCCAATCAGCCACCAACCTAGTTTTATCAAGTCTGGATAGTTCGAGGCCAACGTGCCGAATGCGTAAGTCATTGCTGCTGTAATTTGGGTCCGTGAGAGGATCTGAACCCGAAGGTTGAAAATGTTGTCTATTCAACATTGGAAGGGTAGTGGGAATAGATTGGCTTGCAGAAATCGAAACGACAGTGAGCCGTTTTGCAAATGCATGTGCAACAGCTGCAAGAATGGCCCCATGAAATTGATTCAGGAAAAAGTCATGATCGTCATCCAGATATCTAATATTTGTGTAAACGGGTATGAGCATTATCGAGGCATCAGAAGCCACTTCTGAAAGGGCAGTGACCGCCTGATCAAAAGTCTCTATCCTGTTGTCAGATTCTACATTCAGTCCATATATAAGCAAACCATCCTTAAATGAGCCCGGATGTTCCAACGGAAAATTAAGACGGTTAGCCCGTAGAGTAGCAAGGGAATCTATTCCACCAGAAAAGAAAAAACCTGCCCTTTCTGGTGTGCGAGGAGTCGGTGAGCTGCCCAGCGTTTTGGCCTCAATCTGGACAAGCTTTTGACTTGGCTCAAACCATTGACGAAGCCAGCTGATCGCGACGATGAGGCCATCTCGAAACTCAGGGCAGATTTTTCCATCCATGAAGACCCTTTCTTCTCCATGATGCATGGCTGGTATGGCACAAGCCAACAGAAATGTGTGCGGGTTGGAGGATAAGTCGTGGGCAAATCTTTCGTCTACTTCGATGTATACCTCCTGAGTAGGTCGATCACAGTTCTCCCAAGTTACCGTGGCCGCAACTCTTGCCCTCTTGCCTTTTTTTTCTGATCTAAGGTTTTCAATCTTCATTTGCTCACTCCGTTGTATTGAATTTACTCGACTTTCGGCGCCTCCAACAGAAAGGTGCGAAACTGCTCGTCGAGAGCGAAGATGCCGGAGCAATCGCTATTATCCGGGCATCATGAAGCTTCTCTTGTCCGGTCACTAAGTTTCGTCTCCCACTTCAAAAGTGGTCTTACAACCCCTGGGATTTCTTTGGCATAGTCGCCGCGCGCTGATTCGCCGTCTAAGGCATCGACCACCCGAAATCCAATCGTACTCTCTTCGACAAATTGAACGGTATCCGGATTCAAAGTAAGAAGAGAGCAAATAACTGACAACGTCCCTTCAGATAGAAGATTCCCGGGAATCCAGGCGGTACTTACGTAACAGCCTGCCGGACGCGCACGTCGTCGCCAGGTAGGATCTTGGTCGACGGTTATGAAAGCGCACTTATCTTCTTCAGTTATAAGGCCAAAATGAGGCAATAGCACAAAGTCCGACTGGAGCACATCATACTCCATCTCAATCCTAATTGGCTTGCGGATATCAAACACATCAGATATCTGGCCGTCTTCGGATCTTGCCCTCACAGCACGCAAGCGAGCAACAGGGCCAGATGGTGCTTTGTCCGGATCAGGCCATTCGCGAGCAGCCGTTGTCACTAAGTCAGACCTTAAGTATCTGCTGACGATCTGACGTGATGGACCGTTGGCCATAATCCCGCCTTCATCGAGCAGAATTGCTCGGTCACACAATCGAGTAACGGCTGCCATGTTGTGGGAAACAAAAAGGACCGTGCGCCCTTTTTGTCCCACATCCTGCATCTTATTTAGACACTTTTTCTGGAATGCGGCATCACCGACTGCCAACACCTCATCAATGATCAGAATCTCCGGCTCCAGGTGGGCTGCAACGGCGAAGGCCAAACGCACCTTCATACCGCTGGAGTAACGCTTTACCGGTGTATCAAGGAACTTTTCCACACCGGAGAAGTCCACAATTTCGTCAAACTTTGCGTCAACCTCGCTCTTTTTCATACCCAGTATTGTACCATTAAGATATACATTTTCTCTACCGGTAAGTTCCTGATGGAAGCCGGTACCAACTTCTAAAAGGCTGGAAACTCTACCGCGGATTTCGGCACTGCCACTTGTTGGATCCGTGATTTTTGACAGGATTTTAAGGAGGGTTGACTTGCCAGCACCATTTCTTCCTATAATACCCAGAACTTCACCTTTTTTCACCTCAAATGAAACATCTCTGACGGCCCAGATGATATCAGAAGAATTGTTACCTGGATTTTGATTCTGATCGGAGCTAATATCGTCAAATTTGTAAAGTGAACGATATTTGCGATAATTCTTCAAAGGGCTTCTTAAGAATTCAAGTGCAGTACGAGCAAAGCTATCGTGCATTTGTTCTTTCAGCCCAATGCGGTAGACCTTGCTTATGTTTTCTACTTTGATTGCTATGTCTTTTGAAGTCATTTTATTCCTTCGTAGTCAAGTTCTTTTTTTTGCCACAGACACACGCAGACGGACGCAGACTATTAGCTGGCCGACCCCAGTTAAATAGGCTTCGCCCCAGTTGAATAAGCTTCGCATTCCACGGGGTAAACATTTAACGGGGCAGGCCTAGCCAGCTAATAACTGTCATGCCCTTCGGGTAAATTCATTACAAGCCTTTTTACATCCGCCACAGCTCCACCCCGATACGGTCATACCCTGGCCCAGACCGCAGGACGGAACGCACCAAGGCAGGCTTTCCTACCCCAGTGAAGTAGTAAAGCACTGCACGGGGCACGCAGGGCAGGCACGGAGTTACATAGACATTTTTTGTCGGTCGCTTCGACCGAATAAAACTATCTCGGTCTGCGTCTGTCTGCGTCTGTCTGCGGCTAAGATCTCCCGCGTTCTTAGATTACATCCACAAACACCCGCTCCATTCGTTTGAAATACAGTGCGCCGCTGATGAGCAAGATAGCAGCCGTGATTATACCGGGACAGATGTAAGTCCAAGGCACTGGTGTGCCTAACAAACAGGCCCGATATCCCTCTACGACCCCTACAATCGGATTCAGAGAATAGATGATGCGATACGTTTCAGGTATTGATGATGCTGAATAGACGATTGGCGCTGTGTATATCAGCATTCGAATAACAAAAGGCATAGCGAGTTTTACATCACGAAAACGGATGGCGAGAGCAGATAACCACATACCAATACCTGCGGGAATTGCCATCATCAAAATAAGAAACAATGGAAAAAGTATTAGGTTCCATGTCGGGAGGATTCGATAATAAAGCATTACACACAATATAATCGACATGGAAATTCCGAAATCGATCAGTTTAGATAATACAGGGGTTACTGGGAAGATTAAGCGAGGAAAATATACCTTTCCAAGCATATGCTGTCCCTGGACAAGGCTTTGACTTGATTGCGTCATGGCCTGCGACATGTATGTCCAGGGGATAATTGCAACAGTTGAAAATAGGATATAGGGAATGCCCTCCGTAGATACTTTGGCAACTTTTCCGAAAACAATGGTGAAAATGACAATCTGTACGAGTGGGTGAAGAATGGCCCAAGAAAGCCCTAATATTGTTTGGGCATACAGAACTTTGATGTCACGCCACACAAGGAAATAGAAAAGATCTCGGTATTCTTTCAGTTCTTTAAAATCTACCATCTGCCAGCCAGATTTTGGCTTGATAACGGCAACTGAGTCAGTATTAAAGTTGGGTTTATTCCCGTAGTTGTATAATTTTCTCTTGATGACATTCATCACAATATTCCCATGATCAAAGGTTTACTCAGGCAGATCTTACTCTTCAGAATTTTTGGATGGAGTAAAGCAAACATCCTGCTCGCTCCGCAGCTTATCGCAGAGGCGGCCCGGAGGCAATTCAACGTCTGCGTACGTTATGGCCTGATCTCTTGAGAGAGCACTCGTGAGGCGGCACCCTTCGGACAGGCCCATTGGCAGTAGATATTCAGCCTGGCAAACGTCTGAGTTTTCAATTACACCGTAGCAAGTGAAACCGCCGATGCCATCAAGTACCTCGCCTGCTTTAAGGTCTTGCTTGGCAAGTGTGATCACATCGCACACCGGGCCAGCAAGGGGCGCTACTGCAGCGTCTTCAAACAGCACCGCACGGGCCGCAGTCAGAGGGAGTTCTAAGTGGGGCAAATGGTATGGAACGTAAAAGACGTAAAGTGGTCCCTCACCCATCTTGAAGTGTTTCATATAATGTTGTCTGACGGGATCCTTGTCATAACCCAAAACGAACACCCCCGGACTAGGTTCCGCGCCTAATATGTAGTCGACTAAGCCTCCATTGAGCAACTGATCCATTGGAAAAAGAGAAACTGCTTCACTGACGTGGTTGCACTGAGGACCATACATGCCACGCTTGCCCACTTTTAAGCCAGTGGCATTGGCTACGACTGCATTTTCCATGGAAATTTTTGTGCCATCAGCAAAAGAAGTAGCCATTTTTGGCGTTATACCGTACTGAGCCGCGTAGGCCCTTTGTGTTTCCGGAGTTCGGTAATGATCCTGAAGTCCCTTAATATTGCCGGCCAAAACCGGATCGTAACCGATGGTTTTTACAAAGCGCAATAGGTTCATCATGACTCCTGGTTGGTCACCATCCGCATTGGAGATGACAACTCCAGCGCGGTCCGCATATACCTTCAGAATGGGCCCCAGGGTGGCATCAAGCTCAGCATTCATTAGGATGACGTGCTTTTTGTTTTCAATAGCCTTCATTGCTACATGGACACCAAAGTCGACTTCCCCGGTTACCTCAATTATGGCGTCGATACCCTGTGCTTCACATAGCAGCATTGCATCATCGGTGATGGCATACTGACTCTGAGCAATAGCTTCTTCGAGCTGGGCGACAGTTTCAACCGACTTGACGGTTTCAGCTCCTGCCTCCCGGTAGGCTCGCTCGGCCTTAGAAAGCGTGCGATTTGAAACCGCGACTAGGCTCATTCCCTTGACGTATTTTTCGATCTGAAGGGTAATCCCACGTCCCAAGTAACCAGCTCCAACCATCCCGACCCGAATTGGGTTGCCTTCCTGCTGTCGCCTTTCCAGTGCTGTATCAACAATGATCATAATGAGTTCCCCATCTCTCGATTTGTGATTTGGACGGCCTTTACCACGTCTTCGGGTGTGGCAATATCCAGATAATTGCCATTGGAAAAAACCTGACATGTCGAGTTGCATGTTATTGTGAATAACATCTCCATCATGAAGTTTGACATGCTTTTTCGTGGAATCTTCTTAGAATCCAGTTCGTCAGAGGCATGCATCAACTACCAACCGCAGTAAACCATTGTTGTTTTCTCTCTGATCCTGCCACAGCCCTGGGCCTTGCACGACGACTAAGTCGAGAGTAGGACAGACCCAGATATGTTGACTCCCCGCGCCCGAAGCGGCGAACGAGTCGCGTGGCAAACTGGGCCAGAGTTGGGAGTGATCGTTGGTCCAGAAGGCATACCCATACTTCCATTGCTCCCGTGGGCAGTTTGCGCAGATATCCGGCGCAGTTTGTGTTGCTTCTCGCAACCATGCCTCGGGGACAAGTTGGTTGTCCTTCCAACGGCCCCAATTGCGCCACAACCAGCCCAAACGGGCCATATCAAGTGCACTGGCCTTTACGCCGTCGTAGTAACCAAAGATATGAATGCGGGCCTTGGGGTGCAGATCAAAGTTCATTAGGTAGTAGCTCCATGTGGCGCCAATGGGGATGCGCAACTTTTCGTCTACCAGGTGTTTAAACCCAGGCGAACCCTCTGGATGGCGAATATCGTACAGGCCATAAACCTTAGCAATGGCATGGGTGAGAATGCTCATCCCATAGGTCTGATAATGAAATATCTTGCCCGGTTGCTCGCCGGGCTTCATGTAGCCGGACGTGTTGGAGATAAGCTGGCGTAAGGTAATGGCATGGTCTTTTTCAAAGGCATAACGCCCTGGCTTTGGCCCTTCGCCTTCAGGGACGTCCATTGCCTCAGGATAATAATCGACAATTTTGGCGTCGGCAGACGGAAGTTTACCCTCCTCGATAGCGATGCCAAGAATGCACGAGAAGATGGACTTGGCTGCAGAGGCAAGGGGAAATTGCTTGTCGCGACCGATGCTTCGATCCCAGTCAGCGCCAAGACGTCCGACTGCGATTCTCAGAATACGGAAAGCAATGGACTTTACTGCAGAAAGTAATGAAGGTTTCTTGTCGCGAGCAAAGCCATGGCTCCATTCAGCGACAAGTCGTCCGCCGCGGATGATAACCACGCGATAGCGTCCGTCACCCACGTGATCGTCAAGCCAGTCCTTTGCGTAATGAAGTTTTCTGGGGTGAAGACCTGCCTCGCTGGGCGATATACGTTCCCATTTGGCATCAGGATATATTGTTGAGATCATTTAGCGACGATTACCCTTACTATAGGCATGGAGACGCTGAAGGGTATCAGATAGGCACCCTTGAGACAATTTCAGAGGAGACGGCTTTAGCTAAATCGCCAGGCGTTCCGATATCCAGATATGTGCCATGTGGGTATATCACACTTTCTACCTGCCAATTCTTATCTATAGCCTCCTGAATTACGTCTCCCACAAACAATTCTCTCTGCTTATGTGCATTGACAGAAGAGAGATATTCATGCATAAAACGCGTGAAAACCGGTGTCCAGACTGCAATGATCCATGTATAGCGCAGATTCGTTCGGCGAGGTTTTATGACAATCTGGTGTACTCGTCCATTGGCGTCCAGGTCCACCATGTCGATTTTCTGCGGTTGGTCAGCAGGGAACAGTCCCAACACAATGTCAGCATTTGTGACTGCCTGGCGAGCGAGTAATTGCACAAAAGCATCGTCTGGTTGGAAAATGATGTCGGGAAACCCAAAGGCCAGCATTGCATCCTGCACAAAAGGATAGGCCTGGTCTAAGGTGTAAGGCACGCCAAAAGGCAAATCCATCATAAGGTAGGCCAGGTGCATATCTAATATTTCACCGCCACCAAAATACGCGGGAATGTCCCATTTTCCTTCGCGCAGTATGATGTAAGCCCTGGTGACACCGGCTAACCGCATTTTCTCCAACAGGTAATGACAAACGACTTTAGGGCGGACGCTGCTTCCCTGTTCCGCGGGGCGAAAGCCGACAGGGTACAATTCTTTGCTACAGGGTAACGGTGAAAGGCGAGTAGCTTCACCAGCAGCGGGCATAAGCCCAATTACTTCCCGACGAGTTTTTTGTATGTCATCAGGGGGTATCATTCTGTAGGACTCAGCTGTTGTATTAACCACAGAGACACAGAGGACACAGAGAAGGAAGATTCTTTGTTTGTCGGGAGATACCGACAAACAAAAAGGCTGCTAGCCCCTGCGGGGCAATACATGGCCGAAGGCCTGACCCGGTTTTGGTCAATCGTCGTCTCCCGATTGGCCAAAAAAGGAAAGCCTCTGTGCTCTCCGTGGCTCTGTGGTGAATCCTTACCTACAACAAACGGAATTTCATCGATCATGACAACTTCCTCAGGGCAAATAGTCTGGCCAGTTTTTGTCCTTTTCTGATATCATCAAATTATCCGTTTCTGGCCACTTAATGCCAAATGCCGGATCATCCCAACGCACGCCACGCTCAGACTCCGGTGAATAGAATTGCGACACCTGGTAAAATACCTCGGTGTTGTCTGTAAGGGTTTGATAGCCTTGGGCGAAGTTTTCAGGTACGTAGAGCATTTTGCGATTGTCTGCTGTTAATTCGACTCCAAGCCACTCCAAATATGTAGGTGACTCCGGCTGCAAATCAATGATCACATCATATATCGCTCCTCTCGTGCACCGAAACAGTTTGGCTTCTTCGTGAGGTGCTGTTTGGTAATGCATACCTCGTAATGTACCCCGGTTCTTGTTGAATGATAGATTGATTTGAACCAAACGAGGATTCAAACCATGGGCTTCAAATTCCTTTTTGCACCATGCACGGGCAAAGAAGCCGCGGTGGTCTCGTATTCTTTCAGGTTCAATAATGAAGGCGCCCTTTAAGCTCGTTTCTTTGAAAATCACAGCAACTTTCGCAATAGATCAGGGGATATTAACCACAGACCCACCCCGATACGGTCATACTTTCCTACAGGGCAGGCACAGACAAACACAGACCTTTCCCCCTGCGGACTTCGCAGGGGGAAAATTGCCATCGCTGGCGCGAACTGACACTTTTTCGATACTTTTTAGACCGCATAACTTGTTTTCCCGAGACAACAATTGTGGCCTGTGATTGTCTACCCATTTTTGCCACAACAACGCCTGATTTCAAGAAACTTTGGTAGAAATGACATGTCATGCCACTCATTTCTGGAGCATATTCTCGTAGCGCGAGATTTCTGATTCTGTAACCTGGCGCATATTCTTTTTTTGAAGGTACGCTCGATACCAGTCTACAATCCACTCCAGGTTTGTGGCGAGATTAAGTTTGGGTGACCACCCCAGCAGGCTTTTTGCCTTGGAGCAATCGAGTTTCAGGTATGTGGCCTCATGTGGATGCTGGGTCGAATCCGATTCCCAGCGAGCACCCCTTCCCCACAGACCGGTTAGGTAGTCTGCTACCCAAGAAACTGGGCGCGAATCCTCATCATTGGGACCGAAGTTCCAGGCATCCGCAAATTTCGATCCATGTTCCCACAACTTCTCCGCGAGTGTAAGGTATCCCCCCAGCGGTTCGAGCACATACTGCCAAGGGCGGATAGCATTCGGATAACGGATGTTGGCAGGCCGATTTTCCATAAAAGCATTCATGATATCAGGAATAAGACGATCCGGAGCCCAGTCCCCGCCGCCGACCACATTGCCCGCCCTGGTGGTCGCTACTGAAACGCCGTGACCGGGAAAGTTGTTGTCCGAAAAGTATGAACGGCGATAAGCGGATGTGACCAATTCAGCGCACCCCTTACTGCTAGAATAGGGATCATGGCCGCCCATGGGCTCATTCTCCCGATAGCCCCAGAGCCATTCACGGTTTTCGTAGCACTTATCACTAGTGATGATAAGAACGACCTTCACACTGTCAGATTGCCTAACGGCTTCCAGCACATTCACTGTACCCATGACATTAGTTCTGTAAGTATCCACAGGATTGTTGTAAGAATAACGTACCAATGATTGGGCTGCCATGTGGATAACAATTTCAGGTTTATGCTCACCGATGACGGTCTGTAGATGTTCCAGATCGCGGATGTCTCCTGTGATGGATGCCATCCCTTCAGCAACATGGGCTACTTCAAACAAACTCGGTTTCGTGGGCGGCGGCAAAGAGTATCCTATGGTGCGGGCTCCTTTGCTTTGTAACCATAAAGATAGCCAGCTTCCCTTGAATCCGGTATGACCTGTGATCAGGACTCTCTTGCCTTCCCAGAACTTGCTATTCATCACCAGATTTTCCACGCAGCTTCGCCACTCTGCCATAGCTCTTCAAGAACACTCTTGTCTCGCAAAGTGTCCATGGGCTGCCAGAATCCATAGTGTCTGTATGCCGAAACCATTCCATCATGCGCCAGTCTTTCCATTGGCTCCCGCTCCCAAACAGTCGAGTCACCTTCGATGTAATCCATCACGCCAGGCTCAAGAACAAAAAAGCCACCATTGATCCAGGCGCCGTCACCCTGAGGTTTTTCCTTAAAAGCGGAAATTTTATGTTGATTCTGCTCTAGTTTAAACGCCCCAAATCGTCCTGGGGACTGCGTGGCAGTTAATGTCGCCAGGGTTTTTTGCTCTCGGTGAAACTTGATTAACTCTCTTATATTCACGTTACTTACGCCGTCTCCGTAGGTCAGGCAGAAGGTTTCATCACCGATGTAGTTCTTGACCCGTTTTAGCCGTCCTCCGGTCATGGTCTTTTCACCGGTGTCAATTAATGTGACCTTCCAGGGCTCGGTGCCATTTTGGTGAACCTTCATCTTGTTGTTTCGCAAGTCGAATGTGACATCAGACATCTGGAGCGAGTAAGTGGCAAAGTATTCTTTAATGACGTAACCTTTGTAACCCAAGCAAATAATGAAGTCGTTGATACCATGGGCAGAATAGATTTTCATAATATGCCATAGGATTGGCTTGTCACCGATCTCTACCATGGGTTTCGGCTTTATCCCGGTTTCTTCCGAGAGGCGCGTGCCAACCCCCCCTGCAAGGATAACTACTTTCATGATACGCCTCCTTTTCTTATTAGACAGGATTTACAGGATTTTACGGATATCTTGGTGTTTTTGCCTTTCCGGACGAAAGGCAAAAGAGCAATCCGCCTACGGCGGAAAAAAACTGTGTTTCTTTACCAGACAGGATTTACTCGATTTCTTGTTTCTGCCTTTCTTTTGGAAAGGCAGAAAACACTATCCTGTTGATCCTGTTGATCCTGTCTAAGGGGTGTGATCACGGTTGTCTGTATTTGCGCTTTACTTGGACTCCAGATGGGCCGAAGTTGATTAAAAGCCCTATTTCTTTGTTCAAACCGTTGAGGTAGTTAACCAACTGGACCTCCCCAGTTAAATAAAAGTACAATGGCATTTAACGGGGCAGGCATGCTCTTTAGTGAGGTTCTGGACAGATTTAAGTTCCACTATGACCGCGTCTTCTACAAATAGATCCACATAGAAATCTCCGACCACCTGGTCATCATAGAAAACCTTTGAAGGCTTTTCTTCTTCGACTTTGAGATTGCCTTTGGTCAGTTCTATGATCATCGCTTTTTTGTAGACACTTTCGAGAAAGCCGAACCCGAGCTGATTGTAAACTTGGTAGGCACTGCCGATAATTTTGTGAGTGATGTCTTCGTATTCCATTGTGTTTTGTTAGACAGCCTCGGTTAAATAGGATGGGGCATTTAACCCCGGTACGATAGTACCTACCTACGGGGCAGGCGGGGTAAAGATTTACCGAGTTTGAATTAGACAGGATAAACAGGATTTTTGGGATTTTTTCTACTTTTTCCCTTTCCTGATGAAAGGGAAAAACCTCAATCTGCCTTCGGCAGAAGACTACCATTTTATTCTCAGACAGGATTTACCCCAGTGAAATAGGTGATGCATTTCACAGGGCAGGCCCTGTTGAATAATGGTTTCATAAATGGCTGCTACTTTGGGTTGTTCACTTGTGCCCGTAGTATGTTCCACGCTCGGGAGCCTCTATTCTACAGGGCAGGCAGGATTTAACAGATGTTCTTCTGCCTTTCATGTCGAAAGGCAGAAGATAAACTATCTGGTTAATCATGCCCGCCCCGTAGGTGGGAACCGTCGTACTGGGGTAGATCCTGTCTAAGCTGTTAGATTCCTTCTTCCTAGAGCTTCGCTAGATGATTTCACGTTGTTTTATCAGACGGACAACGCCCTGTGCGGCCTCTCTCGCATCTTGATCATAAGAGGGGATTACCAGGTCCGGGTTTTCGGGCGGCTCATACGGTGCTGAAATGCCGGTGAACTCCTTGATTACTCCCGCCTTGGCTTTGGCGTAAATACCTTTCTGGTCGCGCGTAGCACAGACCTCTGGCGGGCAATCAACATGGATTTCCAGAAACTGCCCGTCTGAAAAAAGGGAGCGCAACCTTTGGCGATCCTTGCGATAAGGAGAAATAAAGGCGGTAAGTGCGATAATGCCTGCGTCCACGAAGAGTTTCACCATTTCGCCGATGCGGCGGATATTCTCTGCCCTGTTTTCAGAGGAGAAGGTCAGATCAGAGCATAGGCCGTGACGGACATTGTCCCCGTCAAAAACGTAGGTAGAGCAGCCCTGCCGCTGCAATTGCTTTTCAACAAGGTGAGCAATCGTTGATTTGCCGGAGGCCGAGAGCCCTGTGAACCAAATGACTGCACCCTTGTGGCCATGGAGCTGTTCGCGAGCCTTGCGAGAGATGTGGCCGTTGAACCAGGTTAGATTGTTCTTCTTAGCTATGCTTTCCATCTGGATCATCCTTTATTGAGGCTCTTATTTTTAGACAGCCCCAGTTAAATAGGATAGGGCATTTAACGGGGTAAAGATTTTTGGGATTTGTTGGATTTTTTGGTTTCTCAGTTTCCTGAAGAATCCGCCAAACTAACGGCGGACTTTCAGACTGGGAAGAAACAATCCGCCTCTGGCGGAAACGAGCTATGTAGGTCAAGCGACGTACTTGCGCGGCACACGCAGCAGATACAAAATTATTCTGAGCTTTTTATCAGACAGGATTTGATAGATTTGACTATTCTGTTTGCTGTATGGCCGTCCCATAATGCAGGAATAGTGCCCTGAGCAACTGTTCCTGAAATGATGCGTTCCACTTTACTTTCAAGATTTTCAACGGTGCAAAGTTGATTGGTTCCCTGGTGAACAGTTACAGGACGCTCGGTATTGGGACGCAGTGTCAAACAAGGGATGCCGAGATAGGTGCTCTCTTCCTGGATCCCTCCGGAGTCGGTGATAGCAAGACGGCAGTTAAACACCAGATTCATGAACCGAACGTAACTCAATGGCTCTAGAAGCAATAGCCCGTTAGCACTAGTTAAAGAGGGCATTAATGCAGCCTGCTCAAGGTTTTTTCGTGTTCTGGGATGAACTGGAAAAACAAGAGGGATTCTTTTTGTGATACGAGTGAGGACCGCACACAGTGCCTTCAAAACCCTCGGGTCGTCCACGTTCGAGGGGCGGTGTAGCGTAACGAGACCATAATCACCCGCTTTTAAACGAAACTCGTCATAAACAGCCTGTTTCTCAATTTTTCCCCGAAGCATCTCCAGGGAGTCAATCATGATATTGCCAACCAGATGGATCTTGTCTCTAGATATACCCTCCCGGATTAGGTTTTCGTCGGCATCAGGAGACGGGGTCCAGAGGATATCGGCAAGGGAATCAGTCACGATCCGGTTGATTTCCTCCGGCATGGTTCGGTCAAAGGAGCGGAGACCTGCCTCTAAATGCGCCACTAAAGGGCGGCGCCGTTGATTAGGTTGATTAGTTGATTGGGTGCTGGATGATTGAAGATTGAAGATTGAAGATTGAAGATTGAAGATTGAAGATTTGCTGGTTGGCGGATACTGGATTTTAGAGGCGGCGAGGGAGCAGGCAATGGTGGAGTTTACATCTCCCACTACAATGACCAGATCGGGTCGTGTTTTTAGGAGGACCTTTTCATAGGCTATCATAACATGGCCGGTCTGCTCTGCATGGGTGCCGCTTCCCACACCAAGGTGAAGGTCGGGCTCCGGAAGACCGAGGTCCTTGAAAAAGGCATCTGACATATTCAGGTCGTAATGCTGGCCTGTATGAACGATAATAGGGCTCGCCCACTGCTCCTTGTTCAGGGCATGGTAAACAGGGGCGATCTTCATGAAGTTGGGTCTGGCAGCAGCGATGAGGTGAATTAGCATATTTGGGTTTCTCGAGTTACTTGGGTTATTTGGGTTTGTTGACCCCATAAGCGCTAACTTAAACAACTAATTTAGTAAAAATGCGAATGTCGAATGTCGAATGTCGAATGTCGAATTATGAAGTTTTCTTAGTCTTTTGTCTTGCAGTATCAATACTTTTCACAAATATCGAAATCAACTGGTTGTTCTCATCAATCAAGGAATCAAGTTTTGATGCTGGCTTTATAAGATTTGCTCTTACTATCATTAGCAGCCATACCCTCGTTTCACGTAACTCTTTGAGGCATAATTTCATCTTATGGATAAAATCGGAGCGGGATTCAGCGCCTTGAGCTTCGCCATAATTAGGCGCTGGAGATGTGCCGCTGCGAACGATTTGTCCGGCAATGTGATTCCCAACTTTCGTTTTTGGCAATGATTCTGCTATACGGATTATTCGAACGGCAAAATCTATTAATCGATCTTCAAGATCAAAGGTATTACCTTCCTTCGACATTCATCATTCCTTGTTCGACATTCGACATTCGATATTCTAAATACACCCCAAATACTATCTCGAATCATTAAGTTAGCGCTTATGGCCCCCGGCCCCTGATTACTGGTACCTGATTACTGACCCCTGACTACTGGCCCCCGGCCCCTGACTGCTGATCCCTGATTTCAGGACAGGCTCCGCCCCCTTCAGTTCCCAGGGGATACTTGCGATAAGTAGCTGAATTTGTTGTTGGTTTGTTGCAAACGTTCGATCGCTTCGCTCGTTCAAGGTGTTCGAGACGTTCGATCGCTTCGCTCGTTCAAGGTGTTCGAGATGTTCGATCGCTTCGCTTGTTCAATACGTTCAAGACGTTCGATGCATTGAGTTTGCTTTTCCACTCGAACGAATTGGGCTTGCCAAATGATTGAACGTCTTGAACAACTCGAACATTTATTTCAGTGACTTCCGCAATTTTATAAGCTTGAAGTACAAAGGCTCGACGCTCTTCACAGAATCGAGATCTTCTTGAGTTATGTATTTTCGTTTGATCCCCACTTTTAGATTGGCGACAGTTTCAACCAAAGAGCCTAAAGCTATTCTGATAAACTGGCTGAATTCTCTCTTGCTTCTTATGCTCCCCTCGGCGATATTCAGCGAAATGGATGTGACAGACTTTCTTCCCTGCCTGATTAGATCGAACCTCTCGTCTTCTGGATATTTGTGCAACAAATTATAGACCTCATCAATTAATTCCAAAGAGAGGTCCCATACTTCCAAGTCTTCAAACTTGAATTTGATCATTCCGGGCAAAACCTTTCCATCACTTTGTTCGTTCGAGCCGTTCGACCGCTTCGCTCGTTCGAGCCGTTCGATGGCTGCGCTAGTTCGAGATGTTCAAGGTGCTTAAATCGGGAAAACCATTCCTTCGTTTCTGCAACTTGAACGAGTTTGCGTAATGCAAACGGTCCAACAACTTGAACGACTTGAACATCCCTCTGATACGATTTGAACGAGTGCGGCGTAAGCCGGACGATCGAACGACTTGAACAGCTTGAACATTTTTACCTCGCGCCACTCTTGAGCAGCACAATCTTGGCGGTTTTGAATATGATTATCAGGTCCATGACTAAAGACATGTTCTTTATGTAGAACAGGTCATACTTCAATTTTTCACGTGCGTCTTCGACCGAGGCGCCATAGCGGTATGAAACCTGAGCCCAGCCTGTAATGCCTGGTCTGACGGTATGGCGCTCTGAATAGTAAGGAATCATCTCTGCAAGTTTTTTCACAAACTCGGGGCGCTCCGGACGGGGACCAACAAAGCTCATGTCGCCTTTAAGCACATTCCACATCTGGGGGATTTCATCCAGGCGGTATTTGCGAAGGATCTTTCCCACACGGGTGATGCGCCGGTCATTATATGTGGCCCAGCGGGGGCCAGAGACCGCTTCAGCGTTGTCAATCATGGAGCGGAACTTGCACAGCTTAAACACGCGGCCGTCCTCTCCAGATCGGTCTTGCTTGAAAATAACCGGCCCTTTGGAGTCCAGCTTGATAGCCAGGGCTATGAGGCCGATCAGGGGCAATGTGAGCAACAGCCCCACGCTTGCCACGACAAGGCCAGTGGCGCGCTTCATGGAGCGGATTATCCGGGACTTGTGGAATCCATCCGAAAAAATAAGCCAGCTAGGGTTAACCTTTTCTACAAAGAGCTTGCCGGTCAATTCCTCGTAAAGGGTTGCACCTTCCAGGATCTGAATACCTTTCATCCTACAGCGCAGCAATTGGTCAGTAGGCAGCTTGCCCCGTCTTTCGTCCATGGCCACAATAATCTTTTGGGCACGGAGGGACTCGGCCAACTCACACAGTGTCCGGTTCATGCTAAAAAGGGGGATGCCCCGGAAGAAGGCCGAAGGAGAAGTCGAATTAATGCAGATAACGCCTGAAACCTGGTAGCCGGAATCCGGGCTGCCGGTGATCTCATCAATGATCTCCCGGCAAAGCCTTCCGCGGCCCAGAATTATGACTCTTTCTGTGAACATCTTTTTCTTCAAAACCCAATTGTACGCGTAACGCCATGAGACAACGAGAAAGATGAGAAACGCGAGAGTAATAAAAAAAATGCCACGCCCCATCAGGAGTGAAGGGATACAATAGTAAATAAGGGCCAGCACGATGGAGGCAATGCCCACGGCCTTGGTGAGCCGCAGACCTAACTCCAGGTAAGTATCAGTGACCTTGAGGTTATACAGTTCATTGTAATAAAGGGAAGCCTGGCACACCACCGTGATCAGTAGCGCCTTGCCGAGGATCTCACCGGATAAGAAAGAGGCATGGGCACTGCCCAGGCGGAGAAAGGCAGCTATTAGGACCGCGGCATAGATCAGTGCCCCTTCACCGATCACAAAGAGAAAGTTTCGCAACGGGAGATTTTTTTTGAAAACTCTTAGAATCATATCAATTCTTCAGTCCGACAGGATTTACAGGATTCCACGGATTTTCCATTTCATCACTTTCGCAATGAAAGTGATGAAATGGAATTCGTTCACCATCCTACCTAACATCACATCTCCTGCACCACACAGCCCCCCCCTCCGCCGAAGGCGGATTGAGTTTTCTCAGTTTCGTCCCCGCCTGCCACCCGCCTGCCATCGCCACGGTCGCCGGACAACTGGAATGTCAGCAGACACGGCAATGGCGGGCAGGAGGAAACTGAGAAAACTCAGGAGAATCAATCAAATCCTGTAAATCCTGTCTAACCATTATATTACTTCTGTTCTTTTTGATAGTATCGGTAATAGTAGCGATAACTCTTATAGCTCTCATTGCTGGCGTTAAAAACCACCCCGACGATTTTATTGCGGTCAATGTTTTCAATGGCTTTTAGGACCGAGTCCCTGGACGTCTTGCCGGAGCGCACCACCAGGAGCACACCGTCCATCATGGATGCCAGGAAGATTGTCTCTGCAGCAAACTGGGCCGGCGTGGCATCAAAAATGATGTAGCGGTCCTCATATCGGCCCCTGAGCTCCTCAACAAGAAGCCGTATCTTTTCTGAGGTGAGGAGCTCAGAAGGGTTCGGGGGCGGTTTGCCGGCCGGCAGTAGCGAGAGCTTTTTTACGGACGTTTTCACCAGATAAGGAGCCACTGACGTTCCTGCTTCCAGATACTCACGGATGCCCTCACGTGCGTTTAGACCGAGGAGCCTATCCAGCAATGGGCGGCGAAGGTCACAGTCCACAAGCATGACGTATTCGTTGATCCCCTGGGCAATGGTGATGGCCAGGTTGGCCGCCACCGTTGTTTTGCCGTCCAGGGGCTGTGGACTTGTGACCATGATGGTGCGTGGCCGGGACTTTGAATTGGTGAAGATCTTGGCCCGCAGCATCTTGAAGGATTCCACAGCCCCGGAACGGGGCTCCAGGAAAGAGGCCAGGCGAGGGTCCATCCCGCCTCGGGGCAAAGGCGATTCTTCTGCCGGCCCCTGCATGGCCGTGGTATCCAGCTTCAACGCATCGACCGTTCCAGGAGATATGTTGACCACCTTCTTCGGAGCCGGCTTAGGTGACGGCCGAGCATTGACAGTTTGTGATTTCTTCAGTGCCTCGAGAAATTTACCCATGCGTGTGGTTTCCTCTTAATTTAACGTTTGATATGTTCTCACCGCAGAGGCGCAGAGCAATACCTTGTGTTTTTCACCGCAGAGGCAAGGAGAGCACAGAGTCATAGGTTTTTTCATTTGCCGGGAGGTACCGGCAAATGAAAACCGCTCATCCGCCTGCGGCGGAGCAATTTTCTGTGATGCATTGACAATTTTCATTGTGCCATCCAACATAACTGACCTACTCAATCCAATTTGCCCAAAGGGCAGCGAAGCTTTTCTCTTGCCGGCCTCTCACCGGCAAGAGAAAAAACTCTCTTCTCTGCGTTCTTTGCGTCTCTGCGGTTAAGCTTGCCATCCTTCATCCTATTGGAAAAGGGAACGCTGTGGGATCCTTTTTCCACAAGAGAAAAAGCGCGTAAAACAAGACGGAGGCCATTGAAAACAGAGCGCCCGCAGCCCCCGCCTTTTTGACTAAGTTCCACCGGCGCTCCTTGTTGGTGTTGACGATCGGGACGGAGACCAGAACGGGCAGTTCGACAGCACTTTCCAGGTCCTTGCTGCTCCAGAAAGTTGGGTCCAGGTATTCCCGCAGAAAGGCCAGGCCAAGGCCGCAAGCCAGGGCCATCATTAAACCTATTGATAGGACTTTCGTGACATCCGGCTTGAAGGGCTTGTGCGGCAGATTCGCTGGTTCCAGAATCGTGAACTGCTCGCCTTTCTTGGTGCGCTCAAGGTTTTCAGCAAGCTCGGACTGGAGTTTCTTCTCGAGTAAAGACTGGTAGTTTTCACTGGCTTCCTTGTAGTCTCGACGCAAATCTACAAACATCTGTTCGATCTTGGGCCCATCTTCAATGCGCTGCCCGTATTTGGGGATTTGCCCGCTGGTTTTCCTTTTCTCCCTGGCAAGCGCTGCAAGCTGCTTGTCGATCAATTTCAGTTGTGACAGGAAGTCTTCCCTTTGCACCAGCATCAGCCTTTGGGCTTCACTGGGGGGAGGGGTCACTTCGGGGGTTTCTGACTTGGTGTCAAGAGTCCGAGCCTCTTGCTCCTTTTCCAGTTTGTCGACCTTGGTTGCCAGTCTGAGCACATCGGGGTGCTTATCTGTGTATCGTGATCTCAGGCTCTGGAGTTGCTGGCGAAGTTCCTCAAGAATTAGTGTCCCCTGATCCGCAGCAAGCTCCCTGTCTTGGTCTCCAGGTCTCCCGGTGTCTGCGCGTAAGGTTTCAAGTCTACTGAGCTCGGTTTGCAGGAGAACCTTGCGGTCCTTGGTCTGCTGAATTGAGGCATTTAGGGATTTCAGTTGTCGCTGGAGCTGGGTTAGTATGCTCATGTTGTTTTCCATCTGTTCGGGCATCAGCCCGAAGTACTTCTCCTTGAACTTGCGTACGTTTTCTTCTTTCTGACGCAGGACCTCTTTCATTCTTTCGAGTTCATGATCCAGAAACCTGGTAGTACCGGTTGCTTGTAACTCACGCAGCTTCAGATTATCTTCAATAAAAAAGTTGGCAATGGCATTGGTGACATCTCTTGCCTTCACAGGATCACGGTTCATATAAGCAATTTCAAAAGAACCAGTGCCGGCCCGTCCGCTGGAACGTCTCACATTTGTTTCGATCTCCTCACGGAAAACCTCTATGGCGTCCGTCATGGTTCTTGCAGCGCGAATATCGGGGTAAAGATCGTACTCGTTGATGATTTTCTCCAGCCTTGTCCGGTTCTTAATCTGCTGTGTTATTGTTCCGAGGCGGTCGCCTAAATCTACCGTCACAGTTGACCTGACGTATTCCCGAGACACCTTCTGGGGCTCAACAAGGATAAGAGTTTTTGCCTTGAAGACCCTGGGGACTACAAGGCAGTATCCGACAGTGGCTATGGAGACCATAAAAAATGGCAGAACAATATACCAGAAGCGCCGAATAAAGGCTTCCTTGAGGTATTGCAGGTTCATGCCGTTTTTGGGTATCATGATAAAATTGCTCCACAATTTTATTTAACGCGGCTTCGCCGCTTCAAATGGGTGAACTCCCGGCACAGGCGGCCTTTACCCATCGTGATCAAATCTGAAACGGGTAAGCTCCGGTGAGGCGGAGCATGACTTGGAGGACCGCTTCGCCCCAGTTGAATATGCTTCGCATTCCACGGGGCAGGCTTGAGGTTGGAGGCAAAACTTCTGTTTCCAACCTCCAACCTCTAACCTCTAACCTCCAACTTTTACGGAACAATGACCACATCGTCGGGGTTCAAAAAAATATTTTGCTTGATATCCTTTCCTGAAACGACGAGATCGTAATCAAACTCAATCCGGAACTGACCCCGTGGACCCCTTCGCAAAATGACGATATCATCCTTGTTGGCCGATTTACTAAACCCCTTTGCCATGGCGATGCCCTGAAGCACGGAGGCATCTTTCTCCAGTACATATTCGCCCGGCGCGTTCACATTGCCAATGACATAGAATCTCTTGCTCCGGTTTTCCTTGAGCGTCACATAGACCGAGGGATGATCCACGTAGGCAGTTAGCGCTTCTGTGATGCGATTCTTGAGCTGGAGCAGCGTGCTTTCTGATGCTTGAATATCATCCGCCAGCGGCAATGAAATCTTGCCGTCGGGACGGACGCGCACGGTGCGTGAAATATCCGGCTCTTTCCAGACCAGGATCTCAAGAACGTCTCCCGCACCAATTAGATAGTGAGCCGCCCGGGTGCCGTCCCCGGCATTGGCCGGGGCTGTCTCTCCTGCCACGGCACCGTTAAGCCCTGTGAGGCTGAATAGGCCGGTGGCCAACAAACATAGACAAAAGGTGACAACTATGACCAAGGAACTGTTATCCCAACGGGCTGGCATTGTAATCATCGGATCCGTTATCCTTTCTTCAGTAATTCCCGGTACTGGCCCTCAATGCCGTATTCTTTGATCTTGTTGAGCACGGCCTTGTAGCTGACTTTGAGCAGAGCCGCTGCTTTTCTGCGATTCCAGTGGGTATGGAAAAGGGCGTCTACAATGGCCTCAGTCTCGGCCTTACGGATTGCTTCTTTGCACACCTCTTTCAGCGAGCGCCTGGTCACAGACCCGGAGGCAGCAGCGCGGCCGAGCCCCGCTGCCGGCAAGGTCCCCTGACCTTTCAAAAAAACGCCTGAAGGACCGTTATTGCCCATCTTTTTATAGAAGCCCTCTTCGTCCCCGAGTACGGCGATGCCCTGAATGAAGTTCTGGAGTTCGCGCACGTTTCCAGGCCAGGAATATTGGTAAAACTGCTTCCTGATCCCTTCATTGATAACTGTGTGGTCTTTGCCGTAGCGGGTTGCATATATTTTCAGAAAGTGCTCACACAGGAGACCAATGTCTTCCTTGCGCTCTCTGAGAGGCGGCACGTGAATGGACACCACGTTGAGGCGGTAATAGAGGTCAGACCTGAACCGGCCACCACATACCATTTCACCCAGATTGGCGTTGGTGGCTGCAAGGACCCGTGCATCGATCTTTGTGTCGGTGATACTGCCCAATGACGAAAATTCGTTGTCCTGGAGGACTTGAAGGAGTTTGGCCTGCATGGGCAGGGGGATTTCGCTGATCTCGTCTAAAAGGATGGTGCCTGAGTGTGCAAGTTCGAACCTTCCGGGCTTTTTTTGAAAAGCACCCGTGAAGGCCCCCTTTTCAAAGCCGAACAGTTCACTCTCAAGGAGGTTGGTCGGCAGAGCCGCACTGTTCACCTTGATGAAGGGTTTGTCTGCCCGGGGCGAAAGCCTGTGGATGGCGCGCGCCACCAGTTCTTTGCCTGTGCCGCTTTCACCGCTGATGAGAATGGTCACATCGGATTTGCTCAGGCGGACAATATTCTTCTTAATCTGCCTCATGGCCGGGGTCCGCCCGACAATGGTATTGTCCAGTTCTCTGTAATCCGGGTCTTGAGATTCTTCCACAAGTTTCTCGATGGCCCGTTTCAAGTCAGCGGAATCGAAGTCTCTGGGAAGGGAAGAAATATTGGAATGTGTGAGTGAACCGTCTCCGATAAAAAGGATGGGGGTCCCCTTTTTTTCACGCTCCACAACCTCGGCGAGAGCTCTTACGTGCCCTACATGATTGCTTGAACCCAAAAGGAGCAGATCCGGGTTGTAGCGATGCAACGCCGACATAAACTCTGTCTTCTCCTCTACAGCATGAGCGTGATAACCTATGATTTGAACCAATTCGGTGAGATAATCACGCGTGGTACTGGAGTCGTCAACGATGAGTATCTTGATTGATTCCATAGCGGCCCTACCTTTTACGTCTTGGAAGTTCTGGTGATGTAAACTATGCCATTAACGGTTCTCTCGCCCGCTCCCCCTGGCCTGTTAAATAGCTTCGTGGAAGAGCATAGATCTATCAGGTCATTATCCAGAGATCATATTAGCAATTGATGATTATGCGCCTGTTATTTAACAGGCTGAATCGCTTGAGCCCACAGAGATCTCAGAGATGCATAATTTGTCTGATTTTTTGACCCCGGTTAAATAGGCTCCGCATTTAACGGGGCAGGGAGGAAAAATCAGACAAAAATCAGTCCGCCGCAGGCGGAGCATTGATAATCCTTATGGACGTTGATAGCAGCCTTGATGATCTGAGATGAAAGTTGATTAAGATCCATAATAGCTTCCCTCTGGAGCGCGTTGGCAGTTTGAGCTGAATCCTCCTCTCAAGGATTCAGCTCAAAAACTCTGTGTCTCTGTGGTGAATATATATTTTGGCTTCAGTTACGCTCCGAACATCATTGCTGGACACTTGTCGATTTTTTTGTGAAGATTAGCTTTTTGCACAAAGCAAAGTTGATGCCAGACAAAAAGGGTGGCTGCCCCATCAAGGGACGGAGAGGATGGTTGACGGGAAGGAGGTAGATCCAGGAAGCAATATGGGCAACGGGAAGGGGAAGTGTGGCACCAACGGCCATACAGTGAGAATGGGGATTCCGTTCCACCCGGCAATTGATTTGTCCGAGGTAAGAATTCTCCAAAAAAGGTAAAACAATTTCCTATTTTGGGAAATAAATTTCCCACTGATGGGAAATCAAATACCACTTCTGGTCACAAATCAGATGAACCGAGGGGCTTCGCCCCGCAGTTGGTCGAGTGGTCGAGTGGTTGATTAGAAGTCGCAGGAATTTTCCGCCGCAGGCGGATAGAATTTCCGAGACGTACGATTAATGACTTCGCAAAAAGTCATCACATCGACGGCAAAGTAAAAAGTTCATATGCAAGGCGTGCGAATCTTGAGGAATGAGGCGTACTTATAGTACGTCGCAATGACGAAAGATGAAGCACAACGCCGCAGATGGACTTTTTACGAAGCCGTCACGATTAATCCTCGCGACGGAGCTTAAGCTCCTTGATTTTATAGAGGAGCGCTTTATAGCTGACTTGTAGAATTTCGGCTGCACGCTTGCGATTCCAGTCCGTTTCTCTGAGAACTTCGCTGATCAGCTTACCTTCGGCTTCGTGGACGGCTTTCTTTTTGACGTCTTTCAAACGGGGAAACTTCGGCTTCGGCTTCTTCTCCCTATTGAGGTCGTTAGGCGTGGGGGGCGAAGTGTGGGTGGTCAGTTCATGACCATTGATCCGTCTAGTCTCCCTGGCCAGCAGTTCTTCCTCTAAAGTTCGCCAATCTCCTAACAGCATTAAGCGTTCCACCATGTTCTTCAGCTCTCTGACGTTGCCGGGCCAGGAATACTGGCGAAGGAAATCCCGTACATGGGCGCTGAATTCAAAGATCGGGCTTTCGATTTTCCTGGCAAACTGCCCGGCAAAGTAATCAATGAACAGGTCGATGTCTTCCGGCCTTTCCCTGAGAGGGGGGATGAATATGCTGATAATGTTCAGCCGGTAGTAAAGGTCTTCTCGAAACAGGCGGTCTCTGACGTCCTGTTCAAGGTCGTGGTTGGTGGAAGCCAGAACCCAGCAGTTGACCTTCACATCGTTTTTTGCGCCCAGGCGCGAAAACTGAAAATCCTGCAAGACCTGAAGCATTTTCGATTGCAGTAGAAGGGGCATATCACCAATTTCGTCCAACAGAATAGTACCGTTGTGGGCCAGCTCGAACTTACCCGGCTTCGTCTTGTCCGCGCCGGTAAAGGCCCCCCTTTCATAGCCAAATAGCTCACTTTCAAGAAGCTCATTAGGAATGGCGGCACAGTTGACCTTGACAAAAGGCTTGCCCTTGCGATTAGAGGAAAGGTGGAGCGCCTGGGCTACCAGTTCCTTGCCAACACCGCTTTCACCGCACAGAACGACGTTCAAATCGCTATTGGCAACCTGACGGATCAGTTCCTTAACTCTTAGGATAGCATGGCTATTTCCAACAAGAATTTGATCACATACATCCATATCAATATCAGCCAAGGTGCAAGTGAGCTAAAGTGCCTAAAGTGATCTAAAGTGCCTAAAGTGAGCTAAAGTGCCTAAAGTGAGCTAAAGTGCCTAAAGTGAGCTAAAGTGCCTAAAGTGAGCTAAAGTGCCTAAAGTTAAGGTATTCCGCAATGTTGTATACTTTTTCCAATAAGAGTAAATATTGCATAAGAACACTTTATCGTCCATTTCTAAAACTGACTGCGCTGAAAGCGCATTCCTCAACCCTGGCCCAGACCCTGGCCCAGACCGGGTTTTTCACTCTGTGGCATTCTCCAACTTCTGTCGCGCCAGGGCGGGCCGGGTTTTTCTCCACTGGGCATGGTCCAACTTCCCTGGCCCAGACCGGGTTTTTCACTCTGTGGCATTCTCCATCTTCTGTCGCGCCAGGGCGGGCTGTCGCGCCAGGGCGGGCTTTAGGCACTTTTTGCCTATTCTCTCTGCGTTCTCTGCGGTTAACTATTACTTTCCTTTTTTTGAGCGGCGCAGCCCTCCGGGGCGTAGGCCCTACGGGCCGGAGGCCGCGTTATATAAAATAGCGAAGCTATTTTATCTGCAAAACAGATTCTATAGCTTTTGACAACTCAGCCAAATTAAAAGGTTTTTCCAAATAATAATCAGGTGACCTCTCGGTGGTAAGATCTTTTACCTGTTTGCTATAACCCGTCATAGCAATAACAAGTAACTCGGGGAACTCTTTCCGGCTAATCTCTATGAGGCCAAGCCCGCTGATGTCAGGCATGACGATATCTGTCAGAAGGACATCATAGTTTTCTGAGCGCAAAAGCCGGAGGGCATCAAGGCCTGTGGCTGCCGTTGTGACCTGATAATGACAAAGTTCCAGGTATTCTTGGATAATCGACAGTAATTTATTGTCGTTATCCACAACCAAAATTCTTCTTGCCGTCTCTGTACCTTGTTCCATGGGTCCCCTGCGTTGTTGAAGGTAGGCGCACGAAAGAAGTGCCTAAAATGCCTAAAGTTAGGTCTGAAGAAAATGTTCGGTTTCCGATTTCGAAATTAGGAATACGAAATGACAGCATTCCAAAATTTTAGCTCACTTTAGGCACTTTAGTTCACTTTCGTTTACAGACTAACATCCAGGCAAACTGTGTAAACTTATACCACCTAGATGCTGGTCGTCAACATATTTTTAACACAGTGTTTTCGTCAGGTGGCATTTTTTTCCAAAAAATTGGCATTTCTTTTCTCAATGTAGGATTTTATTACCCAAATTTTTGCATATGGTTTCTTGTGGTATTTTGGCTAACTATTTGGAAAATAATAGAAAATGCGTAAATCGCTTAACTTGGCATGATGTTTTCATGTTATAAAATCGCTTCGCGATTTGGCATCCTTCATTCCTCGGTTTACACTTATCAAGGATGCGGGCGCCAAGAGATAAGTTCTTTTGTTCCTACTTTTTGGTGTCAGGTGTCAGGTGTCAGGTGTCAGGAGCGACAAACGCGAGACCTG
>JAUWXF010000162.1 GCA_030616475.1 Desulfobacterales bacterium | reverse complement strand
TGTCTAAGGCTCACGAACGGCCCCCCTTTTGGAGGGGCCGTTTCTTTTTTCATGGCCCCGGCTTTTTTGTGTAAATGTCCACATGTTGTAATTCCGTCATTTACCCGAAACTAGAGATAACTGCTATAATTCTATATACCAGCCACCCCCAAAAACTTTTCGATATCTTTTCCCTATCTATACACCCAAACGTATGTTAACCCTCCACGGCTATAGATTCTCGTGCTCAGTGATTGTTGATTGAAATAGTCTGGGGCCTCTGATACTTTAGTTCCCCATCAGAGCAAAAGGAAAGGAGCTGGAAATGAAAATCGAAATCGCAAAACCAACTAAGGAACATCTTGAAAGCAAGAGAGTTTCCTCTTGGCCGATCTGGGAAAAAGAGGTTTCACGATTTGATTGGCACTATGACAGTACCGAGGAGTGTTACTTGCTTGAGGGCGAAGTGGTTGTTGAAACCGAGGATGGGAAAAGAGTGGAATTTGGAGAAGGTGATTTTGTCACATTTCCAAAAGGATTATCCTGTATCTGGGATATAAAGCAACCCGTCAAGAAGCACTACAATTTCAAGTAGGATACAGGGACCCAGTCGAGTCAATTGCGCATGCTTTTGTTGTTCTCAATCGCCTGTTTGAGGTCGGACCTCGCTAAGGCATTGATATTCCGAAAGAAGGCCTCAAGAAAGAGCCTGTTTTCACCTTAGAAGGCCATTTTTGACCCCAAAATTGGGCCTCTAAACCTAAGTCGCCCCTGATGCAGGTCCACCTGTTCCTGAAGGATATGCAGTGTAACCGTTATTGACTATACGCAGGGTTACCTTGAAACCTCATAATGCTCGCTGAAGCTAAGTAACGTCTCCAAAGGCAAAGACGGGGAATTTCAAGTTGTAAAGCCCTGTTTCCCATGATAAAAGCTTGGAAGGAAGGTGATAGACTTATGAAGATCATAGAGATGTCAGAGGCGAGATCCAGTTTGGCCACATATGCGGATCAGGTGGGTGAGGAACCTGTGATTATTACAGTTAATGGAAAGCCGGTGGCTGCGCTGGTAGCGCTTGATAATGCTGACTTGGAGACGGTATCATTGAGTACAAATCCAGAGTTCCTTGCACTCATTGAACGGTCACGGGCACGTCAAGAAGCAGAGGGCGGAATATCCAGCGAGGAAATGCGGCGTCGACTGGGAATGAATAATTAAGAACGCATCGCAAGTTGCCTTGCCTGTAAAAGGAAAGAAAGCGGAATTTTCTCCGCTAGCGGCCCAGGAGGCCGCCAGTCTCCGAAAATTCTCAAAGAAAAATGGAATTCATCCCCGCCCGAGAAGAGCAGAGGAGGAGGGCTGAGAAATTGCCTGAAAGGCGAGATCGATGATGTCGGGGACAAGGTAAAACAGTTGAAGTCTTTTGGGATGGTCACTTGTTTGTTGCGGGTAATGCGCCTTAGCATCTTGTATCTCTTTTCAGGCTGTCTTTCGAGATATCAACCGGGTGTTTCGCCGTCTCACTTAATGATTTCTTTAAGGCGAAGGGTAATCTGAATTGACCTGACTTACGAAGGGATTGCGACTTAATATCATCTGGGTCAAATTTAGGATACGGGTTGTCGGAACTGGGCAGACGGCTTAGTATGAGCCAGCCTGGTGTGGGTTACGCGGTGAGCAGGGGTGAACGCATAGCCAAACAAAATAATTATCAACTACTTGACTGAGTTACTTATTTATTTATGAACGTCCCCATTGGACATTAATCATGCAAAAATTCAATCGCCTAAAAGGAAGGTAGGTGTGATGAAAGCATTGAAATTCTGGTTTTGGATTGTTTCATCCTTCTTCACATTCACGTTCGCCGCCTGTGGCGGTGGAGGATCAAGTTCAAGTGGCACAGGGAGCGGAGCAGGAACACTGTCTTTGAGCCTTTCAGATGCAACGACAGACGAATACCGTGCTGTATATGTAACGATAGAAGAAGTGCAGGTTCATAAGGATGAAGACAGTAATTGGCAAGTCGCTGCTTCTCCAAACAAAACATACAATTTATTAGAACTTGTCAATGGTGTAAGGGAACAATTGGGAATAACAGAGTTGGAAACAGGTCACTACACACAAATGCGACTGATAATTGGAGACAATCCTGATAGTGGCATCAACATTCTAAGCGAGAGCCATCATCCATATGCGAATTATATTGTTGACGACTCCGATACCTATCATGAGTTGAAAATTCCAAGTGGGCTTCAGACCGGCATCAAGATAGTTCATGGGTTTGACATCAACGAAAATCAGACAACCGAACTGATGCTTGATTTTGATGCTTCAAAATCTATTGTAAAGCCAGGCGCTATCGGAAAATGGCTTTTAAAGCCTACCATCAAAGTGCTCAATACCGAAGAATATTCTATTATAAGCGGAGCCGTTAAAAATAATGCCCAAGAGCCACTGGAAGGGGTCTTGGTGAGCGCCCAGATATCTGATTCTGGTGCTGCTGACGAAAAAGATAAAGTCGTTGTTCAAGCATCGACCGTAACAGATGAAGAGGGATCATACACGATATTCTTGGAACCTGGCACTTATAACATTGTCGGTCATAAAGACGGTTATGATCCAGCTTGTGCACAAATTGACGCAGTATCTGGCGCAGCATATACAGAATAATTTGCACTTAGCGATGCTTTAACCGGAACTATGACAGGCAACGTTAGCATAGATGATGATGATGATGAGAAGTATGTAACTGTCAGTATTAGACAAAGTGCAGAGTGCAGCGGCAGCATTGATCAGATTGAGGTCAAGTCACTTAATGTTGCCAACGGTGGAAGCTATGACATCAGTTTACCAGAGGGAACATACAGTGTGGTGGCCTCAACTTATAATAAAGAGACCCAAGTATATGATGACGTTGATATCGTGACCAACACTGTTACAACAATAAATATTGTCTTTTGAACGATGGAGTTTCAAATAAAACTCAGTATAAGTTAAGAGGGGGCATGGAAAGAGGTGCGGTTTATTATCATGACCATGACCTAAGAAGACTTTATCGAGATCCCTACCAAACAGGAAATGTCAAAGACGGTAGAGTCAGGATAATGAATGACCCCGCCGCAAGCGGGCGGGGTATCTGAGTCCACTTGTTGCTGGCTGGGGTCGGACCACGGTAACTATCTGAAAATATAAGAGACGACGTTAAAAAAGCGCTCTTATTTTGCCTTAAAAGCATGTTTTTGATAACGAAAATAATAGTTTAAGAAAGAGGAAACTCTTTCTCAAGAGACAGTTCAGATAACGCGGAGGTGGGAAGCCGAAAAACCGAGAGGACAAAAAGGAAGTTCGGAAGAAAAAAGAATGATCCCTATGGCATCATGACGTTAAATGAGCTTTTTGACATACTGGATTTGAACAAAGATGGAGAACTTTCAAGATCAGAGCTTCACATTGCTGCTCAACGTATGGGGTGGCACTGGCACGAGGCACCTATTTTGGCTGTTCTTGATCTCCTTACCATTCTGAGACCTGTCCCAAGGAATACTTTCATTGCTTTTATGAACCAAATTACAGAAGATCCTCTCGGCCCGTATGGCAAAGTTCTTTTAAATGCGCCGCATTTTTCACCTCCGATTGCATCAAAGGACGATTTGCTTTCAACACACAAGCGTGGAGAAGTCATTAACAGTCTGAAAAAACAGCAAGGGGTGACACCAGATGACAACATATATGGTGATGGGGTTTCACTTTTAGAACGTACCGCCGGTATGAATATCGCAAATGACTATCAGAGACTGCTGAACACTCTTGATAGCTCTCACATTCCAATTGATGACGCTGCCTTGCTGATCATCGATCCACAACGGTCCTTTACAAATGGCGTCTGGATGCAGTCAATCGGGTCTCAAGCCGAAGTTGACGTGAAGCCAATTCAACTGGCATTCAATAATTGCGCTCAACTTTTAAATGAAAACTATCGTCGCATTGAAACTATGTTTTCCAGATGCCCGTTTCCGCCTAATAGTTACGATTGGGATGATCGATTGGCAGGAATAATCGACAGCACACAGCTTTACTTCATCAAGCCTGGAAACAGTATTTTGTTTCCATCCACAAATGGGTTCCGAGAATGGGTTAAGAGCTGTATCAATAATGGGAAAAAAATATTAGTTATGGGTGGGTGCACATTGAATAGCTGTCTACGAATATCTTCAATTGAAACACAAAATCATTTTAAAAACCAAAAGCTTCGAGTGGTTGTAGATTTAAGTTTATCCGGAGCGCGTACAAGCAATTTCATAAGTTCTCCAATGTATGGTGGATTGTCCGCTGTTGAATCTACTGTTCGCGAAATGATAGCAGCAGGTGTACTGGTGGTGCGGCGTGCAGAATGGAGATAAAGGGGGGAATGTCACATCTTAGATATTAAATATTCACATTATGGGGGAGGAAACTGGGGGATGCCCTTGACATGGGACAAACTGAGCATTTGGCTAACAGAAATCATGAGAGCAGGCCGCTGCCGCCAGCACTGTACCGGCTGGTTGATTCCGCCATTACGATCATCAGAAATCGGAAAACTTTTGCGGACACCGGGACGGCAATGTATTTAGGCGTTTCAATTGTTGCCGAGATAAGATATGGGATCGGACACGGCGCGAAGACCTCGTATCGGCGTGTCCGGTGCGCTGCATCACATGATCTAGCGGGCATTGAGCGCAGACCGATCTTTTAGGATGATGGCGACAGGGATGATTTTGTTAACAGGTTGGACAAAATGCTGTCAGCCGGGCGGTAGAGAGGGGAAAAGAAACTGACATGAACAAACACGAATGGAATCAAGGTCAACTACTTAAATTATCTGGACAGTACTGGCCGACCTGTACTCTTCATGCTGCAGTCAAACTCGATGTGTTTTCGGCAATAGGTGATCAACAGCTTACAAGCGAAGATATCGCACAAAAACTGAACGGGGACAAAAGGGGAGTAACAAGGCTTCTCAATGCCCTCACAGCCATGAACCTATTGGAGAAAGCAGATGATAAATTTTCTAACACCCCGGCTAGCAAATCTTTCCTCTCAAAAGACTCTCCCGGGTATATTGGCCATATCATCATGCACCATCACTATCTGGTGGATTCATGGTCTAAGTTGGCTCAGGCTGTTAAGACAGGACATCCCGTTCGAACAAGAGCGTCTTACAATAGTGCTGAACGGCGAGAAAGTTTCCTTATGGGCATGTTCAACATAGCCATGAACCTGGCTCCTCGCCTGGTAACTGAAATAGATCTTTTCAATCGACGTCACCTGCTCGATCTGGGCGGCGGACCTGGAACCTATGCCATCCATTTTTGCCTGCATAATCCCCAACTCAAAGCTACAGTCTATGACCTTGCCACCACCAGACCGTTTGCCGAAAAAACCATTGAAAAATTTGATCTGACGGACAGGATAGATTTCATCGCTGGCAACTATTTGGAAGAAGGCATTGAAGGGGTCTATGATGTGGCCTGGCTTTCCCACATTCTCCACGGGGAAGGACCTGAAGACTGTCGACGGATCATTCAGAAAACCGTTTCGGCTCTGGAGCCGAGGGGCATGATTATCGTCCATGATTTCATTCTGGACAATACAATGGACAGTCCTCTTTTCCCGGCACTTTTTTCCCTTAACATGCTGTTAGGTACATCTGGTGGACAGTCCTATTCTGAAGAGCAGATCACGGACATGCTTGCCGGTGCCGGAGTAAAGGAAATCCAGCGCCTTCCTTTCCAGGGGCCAAATGACTCGGGGATTATTGCAGGGATAGTTTGATCAAACCGAGATGAAATTAGGACGGCACGGATGCGCCTGGTGACAATTGACTTTTCTTCCTGTTATGAATCGGTTTCATCGGCACTCAATAAAATCGGTGCCAAGGAGACGCTCGCAAAACAGTCCGCAATCCTGATAAAACCCAACCTTACCAATGCTTCACGCCACCCGGTCACAACATCGGCAGACTGCTGTGAAGCTGTTATCCAATATGTGCGTTCCTGTTCCAAGGCGGACATTGTTATTGCCGAGGGATCTGGTGATCCGTCCCTTGAAACCGACCAAATCTTCGACTTGCTTGGATACAGAAAAATGGCAACACGTCAAGGTGTTCCACTTGTAGATTTAAATACTGCGCCGCTTACGAAAGTGAAAAACAAGAACTGCTTTGTTTTTCCGGAGATGTATCTCCCAGAGATTGCATTCACCCATTTCATCATTTCCATTCCTGTACTCAAAGCCCATTCTCTGGCCACCATGACCGGCACACTGAAAAACATGATGGGCTTTGCCCCACCAAAGTATTATTCAGGAAGATTCGGGGTATGGAAAAAGGCAGTGTTTCATGGGAATATGCACCAGGCGATCATCGATCTGAACAGATACCGAAGTGCCGATCTATCCTTAATGGATGCAACCATTGGACTTGCGGACCATCATCTCGGGGGTTCTCGTTGCAATCCACCAGTAAACAGACTCATTGCAGGATTCGATCCATTGGAAGTGGATCGTGCGGCAGCAACTCTTCTCGGACTCGACTGGAAAAGAATTCCGTACCTTGCATCAGAAAATCAGTAGTCAATCTCCTCATGGGTAAACAAACCAAGGTGTGAAATAATATATGAAGATGTGACTCCCCTCCCCATCCCCCCACAAAAGCTCTTTTAAAATGCATATCCCACCGCAAAAGCAGTAAATATTTGCTCGCTCTCAATTTCTTGATCAATTGTATGATCGTATATACCGTTAAAGTAGGCTTTTGATCTTCCATCTGTGTCAGTTTTGGTATAATCAAACCCAAGCGTTGAAAACCAATTTCTAGCCTGAGTTTCCTACTTAATGAAGCGTTTTGTGACATTTATTTAGCCAACGCCTTTAATTTTCAAGGTAAAAGCGAGTTCATGAACAGATGTTGGGTGTATACACTGACGGGTAGTAAGAGCCG
>JAUWXF010000124.1 GCA_030616475.1 Desulfobacterales bacterium | reverse complement strand
GAGCCCCGTTAAATAGACGGATCGAATGTCATATGATATTTGCCCTTGACAGCAGATTCAAAAAGGAGAATTGACGATACGTTTCGTTTGATTGAACAGGGTAAATATGACGGGTCGATGATGAGTTCTGGAATATGTGTGGCCTTGCGGGTCGGGGGATCGTGGTTCCTTGTTTCCCACAAATCAAGATGTTTCAAAATTTTCTCTATGATTTCCGGCTGTTCTATGAAAGAGATCACTCTCATTTGACCGTGGCACCTCGGACAAACCAGCGGATCGACGTTGTAGATCTTTTGGATAAGCCTGGCCCAATTCTTTCTAAACGCCTTCCGGGAAACATCCGAGTCTATAAGCGCCGAGACCTCGTTGTCTCTAAATAAACTCGTTACAAATCTATCTTGGAGAAGACCTGGTCGACACATTCGAATATCAACTTACTGCCTAATTCAGGCTATATCCGGCTCAATGACCCGCAGAAAAGCCATCATGGGCTCCGACGAGCTTGTTGGGGGCCCATTCTCGCCTATGATGGTTTTCGACGCCAATGGGGACGTTCATAAATAAATAAGCGTCATAACATCTAAGAATAACTAAAGAACCAACTTGTTATTGGAATGGTTTAATGATATGTGACGCTTCATGCCGAGATTAGCCCGACTGGGAGTTTGTGGACGCCGATTAGTTTTACAGTTTCTAAAGGTATAGGTTGGTTGCCGAAGGCTATGACCTTGACAAGATTGTCTCAAAGGTGTGTGATCTAATGCTGCTTAAGCCGTCCGAGATCTGGGCACCGGGTAAGGAACGTAGACGGGTTAAGGCACGGAGTTTATTATGCTATTGGGCGGTAAGAGATCCTGGCATCAACATGGCTGAATTGTCAAGGCGTTTGAAGCTTTCGCTATCAGGGGTAAGTTTGTCTGTTAAAAGAGGAGAGGGAATAGCTGAAAACTGCAAAACTAAAGGTCCCCCTTTTCCGCAGCATCAATTAATCTAAAAGTCAATCTCTTTGTGTCACCTCTTTGTATCAGGACTTCCCCCAAAAAATTCTGCGATAAATTGACGAAGTGTTGTAATATTGGTCAGTTACTGGTGTTACGAAGTGGAAACAAAAATTGGGGGAAGTCTTGGGCAAGAGCTTCTTGACAAGCCGTCTAATTTGAAAGTAAAGTACATGAAATTTAGGGGCTTCGCCCCAATTGGAGTAATGGAGTACTGGAGTGATGGATTTATGAGGAACAAAAGGAATAATTTTTGATTTTTTCCGCTTTTACCACCTACTGCTCAAGTACTCCAACACTCCATTATGAGCGCAAAGCTTCACTACGTGTCCATCTGAATGGCACAAATCGATCGTCACCAAAAACTCCATGATGTCAAGGAGTTGTAGAGTTTCCGGGACGTGTTACATTTACCTGCTGGAGAGGAAGCAGAATTGAAGGTTCTGGTAAGTGACAAGCTGGCAGACATCGGCATTAAGATGTTCAAAGAGGCCGAGGGTGTTGACGTTGACGTGAAAGTGGGCCTTGCGCCGGAGGAGTTAGAGGCCATCATAAAAGAATACGAGGCATTGGTTATAAGGAGTGCCACGAAGGTGACCGAGGACCTCTTAAAGGCGGCCCCCCGGCTGAAAGTGATAGGGCGGGCGGGTATCGGGCTCGATAATGTGGACATCCCGGAAGCCACAAAACGAGGCATCGTGGTCATGAACACGCCGGGTGGAAATGTGGTGACCACAGCCGAGCATGCCATAGCCATGATGCTCGCCCTTTCGCGGAATATCCCCCGGGGTACCGCATCCTTGAAGGCCGGGCGGTGGGAAAAGAAAAACCTGCAGGGCACAGAGGTCTTTAACAAAACCCTGGGGGTCATTGGCTATGGCCGGATTGGCAGTATTGTGGCTGACCGGGGCAGGGGACTTAAGATGCAGGTTATTGTGTACGATCACCATGTCAACAAGGAACCTCTGGAGCAAGCGGGTTTGGAGCTGGTTTCTTTGGAAGAGCTTTACAGACGTTCGGATTATATCACCATTCATCTGCCCAAAATGAAACACACCATCAACTTCATCAACAAAGAGGCCTTCGACCAGATGAAGCCCGGTGTGATGATCATCAACTGCGCCCGGGGCGGTATCGTGAACGAAAAAGACCTGGCTGATGCCCTCAGGTCCGGGAAGGTGGGAGGTGCTGCCCTGGATGTCTTTGAAACTGAGCCTCCGGGGTCCTCTCCTCTTTTCGAGTTCGATAATGTGATTTGCACTCCTCACTTAGGGGCTTCTACGGCTGAGGCCCAGATGAATGTGACAGTGGCAGTGGCCGAACAGATCATCAATTACTTTCAGACCGGCACGATCATCAATGCGGTCAACGTCCCGTCAGTGACCGGAGAACTGTTGGCTAAACTCCGGCCTTATTTGACCCTGGCCGAACGTATGGGCTGCCTCCAGGCACAGTTGGCTAAAGGGGCTATAAAGGCAGTTACTATAAGATATCTGGGAGATTTCTTGGGCCTTGACATGGCCCCTGTCACCACGGCCGCCTTAAAAGGGTTGCTCACTCCGTTCCTCCAAGATGAGGTCAATTTTGTCAATGCGCCCGTGATCGCCAAGGAACGGGGAATTAAGGTCACCGAGTCGCGCAGTGTGGAGGCCGAAGATTTTACCAATCTCATTACGATTCAGGCAACGGGCTCCAAAGAGTCCAACACGGTTTCCGGAACCATATTCGGAAAGCACGAACCAAGGATTGTCCGGGTCAACACCTTCAGGCTAGAAGTTGTTCCCGAAGGTCACCTCCTTTTCATCCATAACATAGACAAACCCGGTGCCATCGGTAGCATTGGAACTGTGCTCGGCCGACACAACATCAATATTGGTCGGATGCATGTGGGGCAGGAAAGAGATGGTGACCGAAATGTGATCCTCCTGGTTACAGATACGCCTGCGCCACCCGAGACGCTGAAGGAGCTGCGAGCCCTTCCTCTGGTAAAGTCCGTCACGCTACTGGAGTTGTAGGGGGTTAGGCCGGCACCTTGACAAGGCGTTTTGCAGGACGTATAAATATGCAGACTGGGGCATCCTTCATTTTCGCCATAAAGTAGTTTACACTTTTTTTCACCACCCCAGGTTTCAGGTTTCAGTGTTCAGGTTTCAGACCCGCCTGCCAACGCCTGGGTCACACAGGGGTAACAATGCCCACACACAGGGCAATGGCGGGCAGGTCTCGCGTTTGTCGCTCCTGACACCTGACACCAAAAAGTAGGAACAAAAGAACTTATCTCTTGGCGCCCGCATCCTTGATAAGTGTAAACCGAGGAATGAAGGATGCCCAGACCGGCAACCTTTTAGAGCCCGTACATATAGGTTTTAAACGGCAAGGGGAGTAAGGAGGAGAACATGCCAGAAGAAGAAAAGGGATTTGTTATAAAGGATAAGCGTACGTTTTCCCAAGAAACCGGAGAGGCCAGAGAGGAAATCACAAAAGAAAAGGCAGCAGAAAGCGCAGAAAAGGAGGCCCCCAAGACCGAGGCAAAAGCAGCAGCCGACGAGGAGGTCCAGCTTCCTGAAGTCAATTTTTCCACCTTTATCTTTTCTCTCAGTTCCTCAGCCCTTCTTCATTTTGGTGAGATACCAGACCCTTCAAGTGGCAATAAGAAAAAGAATCTGGCTATGGCAAAACATACCATTGATATCCTGGCAATGCTGGATGAAAAGACAAGGGGAAACCTGACCCGTGATGAGGAACAGCTTTTCAAGAACATCCTCTACGATCTAAGGATGCGCTATGTAAAAGAGACGCAATGAGATAGAATAGTGAGCTAAAGTGAGCTAACGTGCCTAAAGTGAGCTAAAGTTGAGGCCTGCCCTGGCGCTACGTGCTTGAACTAATCTACTAAGCTTATAGTCCCCCCTCTGGGCCAGGGACTTAAAGAAACTTTTTTTGTAACAATCGGTTTTTACTTCTTTAACTTTAGGCACTTTAGGTCACTTTAGCTCACTTTAGGCACTCCGCGTAGTGCCAGGATGCCAAAATTAAGCTGGAAATCAAGAAACGCGTAACATATTCGATTTGGGGAGGAAAATGATGAATTCGAACAAACAGGATAAGACAAGTGCCTGGCGTCTTCCCGTTGTGGCGGCGGTACTGGTCTCCATATTGGCAGGCATCTTCTTGGCTGCCGATTTCAACATCACCCAAAACATCTCGGCTTCGAATCCATCTTCAACCGTCCTGGTTCCCGCCAGTTTTACGGATGTAGCCATGGCAGTGAGCCCCGCTGTGGTAAATGTTCGGACTGAAAAAATCATTAAGGGAGGCGGACCGGTCTTTAGACATTTTCAAAACCCTTTTGGGAGGGAAGACCCCTTTCATGATTTTTTTGAAAGATTCTTTGGAGATATCCCACGCCGTGATTTTAAACAGCGAAGCCTTGGTTCGGGGTTTTTCATCGATAAAGAGGGCTATATCGTGACCAACAATCACGTTATTGAGAATGCCGACAAGATCAAGGTGAAATTAAAGAACGGTAAGGAGTATGGCGCCGAGATTGTTGGGCGAGACGCTAAAACCGACATTGCCCTGATCAAGGTAAAGTCGAGGCAAGAGTTTCGGGCCGTAAAGTGGGGTGACTCGGATGCCCTGAAAGTGGGTGAGTGGGTTGTGGCTATCGGAAGCCCCTTTGGGCTGGAACACACGGTAACTGCCGGTATCGTGAGCGCCAAGGGCCGTGTGATCGGCTCCGGACCGTACGATAATTTTATCCAGACCGATGCCTCCATCAATCCCGGAAACAGCGGGGGGCCGCTTATCAATATGAAAGGAGAAATCATAGGTATCAATACAGCCATTGTTTCCAGAAGCGGGGGTAATGTGGGGATTGGGTTTGCCATTCCGATCAACCTTGCCCGCGGGATCATTGAGCAACTCAAGGCCTCGGGTACAGTCACGCGAGGTTGGCTTGGTGTTGGCATCCAGAACCTGACTCCTGAGCTTGCCGAGTATTATGGTGTGAAAGACGGCAAGGGTGCACTGGTGGGGGAAGTTTTCGAGGGAAACCCCGCAGACAAAGCAGGGATCAAGCCAAAGGATGTGATTATTGAGGTGAATGGCGATAAGATTGAGGACAGCCGGGACCTGTCCCAAAAAATTGCCGAGGTCCGGGTGGGAAAAAAAATTACCATTAAGGTGGTGAGGGGTGGAAAGGAACACACCTTTCGAGTAGGGATTGCCAAACGCACTGAGGACAAAGAAAGCCTTGCTCTGCGACAGCCCATGGAAGAGACCGGTCTGGGCATGACGCTTTCCACCCTGACAAGAGAGCTTGCCAGGCGACTCAATATATCAGAGACCGAAGGTGTTGTGGTTGTGAGCGTAGAGCAGGATGGCCCGGCTGACAAGGCCGATGTCCAAGAAGGTGATCTCATCCTGGAGATAGATCACAAGCCTATAAAGACTCTTGAAGATTATCAATCACAGATTGAAAAAGTGAAAAAAGGCGAGACAATTTCCCTCCTCGTCAAGAGAAGTAGAGGTTTTTTGGCCCTTAACATAACCAAATAAACATGAAAACACTGGCCATACCATCACCTGCCAAGATCAACCTCTTTCTAAAGGTGGTTGGGAGACGGCCGGATGGATACCATGAAATCATAACCCTCATCTCTCGAATCCGTCTGTTTGACACTGTCGTACTGGCCTTTGATCAACCCTCCACAAGCGTCAAGTGCTCTCACCCCGGGGTACCGGAAGACAGAAGCAATTTGGCATATCGGGCGGCCTCACTTTTTTTTGACACCCTGTCAATACACGATGGCGTGGCTATTTCCATTGACAAGGTGATACCTGTGGCTTCAGGCCTTGGTGGTGGCAGCAGCAATGCTGCTGCCGTGCTGATGGGGTTGAACCGGCACTATGGGCTCCCTTCTAGTGACGGGGAACTTATGGAGATTGCGCTTAAGGTCGGAGCCGATGTCCCCTTTTTCTTGTTCGGGCATGTGGCAGTTGCCCGTGGCATTGGGAATGATTTGGAGGTGTGTGAAGATCTGCCGCCGCTGTCTGTGGTCTTGGTGTGCCCGAGATTTGAGGTGCATACGGCCTGGGTTTACGAAAACCTGAATTTAGGATTGACAAATTCTGACAAAAATTTCAAAATGAGGAGTCTCAAGCAGGATTTCTCCCGCGTTAAACACTTTTTGTTTAATGATTTAGAACAAGTGACCATCGGGAAGTTTCCGGAGATAAAGACTATCAAGAACGCTCTCCTCGATCTCGGTGCCGAAGCTGCCCTTATGTCCGGGAGCGGACCAAGTGTGTTTGGCCTGTTCAAGGATGCGCAGCAGGCCACAAAAGCGATTCACAGCATAATTAGCCTGCGGCGGAGAGCAAGATGGGATACATTTCTGGTGGAGTTATTACTTCCCTGACCCGGATAAACCGGAACCAAAAAGAAGTGCCTAAAGTTGAGGAATGCGCCTCTGGCGCAGCCTGTTTTTAGGACTGACCACGCCGAAGGCGTGCACATTAACTTTAGCTCACTTTAGGCACTTTAGCTCACTTTTTGTTGAACATGGCAAACAAATTCTGCCAGAAAAAACACCAGTTCTATTATTGACGGACTAATGAGGATGTTGGGGTGTCGTCAAGTGGTAAGACACAGGATTTTGGTTCCTGCATTCGGAGGTTCGAATCCTCCCACCCCAGCCAGACTAGATTGATGATTGATGATTGATGATTGACTAATTAGCGACAACAATCGACAACCAACAATCAACAATCAACAATCAACAATCAACAATCAACAATCGTATGAGGTAACCTATGCATAGCCTTGTTCTGTTTGCCGGGAATTCTAATCCCGAATTAGCTCAGGATATTTGCCGTCACATCGGTATTAAGTTGGGTGACGCCCAAGTAACAACGTTTAGTGATGGTGAAACTCGGGTAGAAATCATGGAAAACGTGCGAGGCAGGGACGTTTTTATCTTACAGTCCACATGCGTCCCTGTAAATGACCATTTGGTGGAGCTGTTGCTGATGATAGATGCCTTCAAGCGCTCATCGGTGCAAAGGATCACAGCGGTTATTCCGTACTACGGGTATGCCCGGCAGGACAAGAAGGTGGCACCCCGTGTGCCCATCAGCGCAAAACTGGTGGCTGACCTCATTACGGCATCTGGCGCTAACCGCGTGATCACCATGGATCTCCATGCCGGCCAAATCCAGGGTTTTTTCAGTATTCCCGTGGACAACCTTTTTGCAGCACCAGTTCTTTTGGAATATATCAAAGAAAATCTTAAGAACGATACGGTCATTGTATCTCCGGACGCAGGGGGCGTAGAAAGGGCCCGGGCCTTTGCCAAGCGCCTTGATACCCAGCTAGCGATTATCGATAAACGACGCATGGCGCCCAACCTGGCCCAGGCCATGAATGTAGTGGGCGATGTTAAAGCAAGGACAACCGTTATCTTAGATGATATGGTGGACACCGCAGGGACCCTTGTCCAGGCAGCTACGGCCTTGAAAGAACACGGAGCTCTGGAGGTTCATGCTTGCTGTGCTCATGCCGTCCTATCAGGTCCTGCTGTAGAGCGGATTAGTGATTCGGAGATTCAAACCCTTGTTGTTACCGATACAATCCCTCTGGGTGAAAAGGCCAAGGGGTGTGACAAGATTCGCGTATTGTCAGTCTCCAAGCTTTTGGCAGAGGCGATTCATCGCTGCCACACAGGGAGTTCGGTCAGCTCCCTGTTTGTATAAGATCGCTTCGCGATCTTATGTAGCGCGGCTTCGCCGCTTAATATAAGGAAATTTCTACACTATCAAGTTACCATCCCCACCCTGCCCTCCCCCTTGGAGGGTTTGGGAGGGGGTGAAAAAAGGGGGTTAGATCATTGGAAATATTTGATCTCAAAACTACTCAACGAAATACCTTCGGTAAGAGTTCAGCACGGGAACTTAGACGGCAAGGCCTTATCCCGGCAGTGCTGTACGGCCCAGGAAAAGAGTCCGTGCCCCTCACTATCTCCCCGCTCGATCTGGATAAGATCTACAAGGTGAGCGGAACTGAACGCGTGATTCTAAACCTCATGATTGAGAACGGCGGCACCCGGAACGCTACAGTGGTGGTAAAAGAGGTGCAGGCCGCTCCTGTGACCGGGCAATATCTTCATATCGATTTTTACGAAATATCTTTGAATGAGGAAATTGTAGTGAATGTGCCGGTCGAAGTCACGGGGAGGTCAAAAGGCGTTGAGCGCGGAGGCTTTTTACAACTGGTACGCCATGAGCTCGAGATATCCTGTCTTCCCACAGACATGCCCGATAAGATCGAAATTGATGTGACAAGCCTCGACATCGGGGACTCCATTCACATTGTAGACATTGACCTGGGGGATAAGGGGAGGCTGCTGGCTGACACCGGCCTTACAGTGGCCACGGTTGTGGCACCCACTGTGGAGGAAGAAGAGGTTCCTGAAGAGGAAATAGAAGAAGCTGAAGAGGCCCCAGCCGAGGGAACCGAAGCTGAAGGGGAAACGGCCGACAAGTAGCGTTTGGATGCCGAAGGATCAATTTCGTCTGATTGTAGGTCTGGGAAACCCCGGGGAGGCATACCGCCTGACCCGGCATAACATTGGGTTTATGGTCGTTGATCGGCTGGCCCACAGGCACCACATATTAGTGGATAAACGGCGGTTTGAGGCCGTTTTTGGTCTTGGCAGAGTGGACGAGCGATCTGTGATCCTTGCTAAACCCATGACCTTTATGAATCTGAGTGGGCCAGCGGTTCGGGACCTGGCCCATTTTTTCAATTTGGATACAAAAGACCTTTTGGTAATTCACGACGACATCGACCTTGTCTTTGGAAGAATAAAAATCAAGCAAAAAGGAGGGGATGGAGGACATAATGGTCTGAAGTCTCTGATAGAATCGTTTGGTAGCGGGGCATTTGCCCGCGTTCGTATTGGCATTGGCCGTCCGGACACCAAGCAAGAGGTCAAAGGATACGTGCTGAACAGATTTGACGCCCAGCAGGAGACGGTCTTGGATGAAGTAATCACCATGGCACAAGGTGCCGTAGAGACAATCGTGTTGAAAGGCTTATCAGAGGGGATGAACCGTATAACCTACTGACCCTTCTGATGGTGCCGTTCCTGGTTTAGGCACAGCATTGGCTATTGGGCCCTTATAAAGGATTGGTGTGACGATCACACCAATCCTTTTTTTTGTAACATTTTAGTTCTTTGAAAACATTATCGCATACAGGCAATCCGATTCTAAACCGGCTCAAACTCGCGCATAAGTGAGCGTAAAGAAAGAACAGGTGGCGGGCTCAAACAGTGACCCGCTTTAGAATCGGATTGCCTGTATGCTCGTTAGGCTCGCTTTTTCAATATGGTAAATTGATACCCCTTTTTTGTAAAATGTCATGTTGGTTGGGCCTGATCGGCCTGATTTGTCGGCTTGACCGATCAGGTCATTTTTGGCTGGCCAAACAAGAATATGTGGGTTTTGAGTTGATTATTGGGCAAAAAAGTGATATCATGCCTGTGTACGTAAATTTGTAATCTCTGTATTTTAGAATAGCGGAGTCTTCCATATGTTCAAAGTTGGAGATCTAGCAGTTTATCCGGCCCAGGGCGTTGGGCGCATCGAGGCGATCGAGACGCGAGAGATCTCAGGGCAGAAACAAGCTTTTTATATCATGAAGATCCTCGAAAACAACATGATCATCATGATACCTGTGAACAACGTGGAGTCAGTGGGTCTGCGGGATATCATCGACGACGAGGAGGTAGCAAAAGTCTATGAAATCATGAAGAAACGAGATATTCCACCGGACAATCAGACCTGGAACCGCCGGTACCGTGAATACATGGACAAGATCAAGACCGGATCAGTCTACGAGGTGGCGGAGGTTCTCAGGGATCTGTACCTGCTGAAGGTAGATAAGGATCTCTCTTTTGGTGAACGTAAGATGTTTGACACTGCACAAAGTCTCCTGCTCAAAGAGCTCTCCATTGCTAAGAAAACCGATGAGAGTACCATCATGTCTGATATGAAAAGCATATTTAACCTGGAATAGCCAGTACATGACCGAAAACCCTAGCTTTTCGGTCAAAAATTCGAAATCCGAATTTCGAAATCCGAAACAATGACAAAAATAAGAATGCTCCAATGACAAAAACAATGAAATTTCAACAAGTTCGTTTTGGTCATTTTGTCATTTGGTATTCGAATTTGTTTCG
>JAUWXF010000241.1 GCA_030616475.1 Desulfobacterales bacterium | reverse complement strand
TGTACAGCAATTCGCATGATGTCTGCATCCTTGACCTCAAGCTTGCGCATCATACCACCTCCTTCCTGCTACAAAAGTATAGCAGAAGGAGATGTCATGCGCAATTATTTATGACCGTCTGTATAATTCATCAGTAAGACGATCCAAACCCAATGCTTTGAGGAATGCCTCATCACGATATTCAGCAAAATTCTCGCTTTCAAGAGGGGAAACCCAACGAAGATGCGAATCTAAAGGAGCAAGTGCGGGTATCGCATTCACCACTCTTTGAAATAGTTCGTCTGACCTCTGGTTTACAAGAATCTGGATCTGAAGCTGGCTGCCTGCATATGCTCTACCATGACTGTCAACCCGCGCCTTTTTCACAACTCGTATCCAGCAATAATCTCTTGAGCAGCAGCCCTGTGTGCCTCATCCGACGGATGAAAATGGATCTCTGTTTGGTGTTTTGGCCATTGCCCTGCATGTTTAATAAGGTAGACCACCTCGGCCTCCACTGTTTCTAAGTCCAGCCTTGGGTTGTCATTGGGAGGATCTTCATGGAACCAGATATCAAGATCTGCTTTAGATAGCTGATGTCGCCAAGCATAGCCATAATACCCACCCTTTCCTGAAGCATTCCACCCATAGCGGAGGCGGTTTCTCATACTTTGACTAGTTACCCCCACATAAATAGGGACCCCGTCCGTGCTCACTACGTAAAGCTTAGGGAGTTTGGATATGGCCTTACCAAAAAATTTGCTTCCACCGATAGGTGAAATGACTCGAAAAGTCTTGGAGTCAAAGTTAAGGTGATATCTGTCCGGCCCTGTTAGAATCATAAATGTTGTTTCCTCGCTTTTTGTCCAATGTCAAGGGCTGATCCCATCCTTTCCCCTAGTGTCGCTTTGCTCTGGCCATGTGACCCCTGTTGAAAACGCTCTATTTGGGACCCCAAAATGCCATTATAGGGCCAATATTAGCCCCTTTTTCCAACTCATTTCTATGGATATCAGTAACGTAGCCTGGCCCGACCCCTTTTTCTTCCTTGTTAAGCTTCCAGGCTGTTGTTTTTTATTACTCCTTGGGTGAATGGGCGACGCGGGGGTCGGGTGGGGGTGGATCAAGGATCTTCTGGTAAGGCCGACCGATTTTCATAGCCTCTGCCATGGCATCGTAGCATTCCAAGGTCACACGCTTTGTCAGATATTCACCATATTTCCGTTTAGGCGAACTTATTCTCACGCTGCGCCTTGCGCTTTGCTTCGCCATATTTTCCAAATCTACCGCCCATGGGCACTCCCTTCAAAATGTTGCATTAGACTTATTCAACTTAGCCTGCCCCGTGAAATCATGTTTGCTTTTATTTAACTTGGGTCCACAACGGCCCCAAAGTTCCCCCCTCGCCCTCTGTTCGGTGATTGCAATGTAACCATTTTATGGCCAGTTCCGTGGCAAATGCTTTGTGAGAATATGAGAAACTTTCTCTCTCGCCAAACACTTGTGGGCCTTCTCGTCAAACGTAAGCCATGTTCCCTTGATTTCGCGCGCAAGAGCGGCATAGCAGGCATCGTATCCGGTCAACCCCTTTTTAACAAAACGAGCAGCCTGCTTGGCCAAGTTTTCGGACATAGGCTGTCTAAAAATCCCGCAATTCAAGACAGGGATCACACCATTGACAAAAATGTGGTGTCCCGAGGGATGCATGCGACACAATACCGCATACACCTCAAAACAAAACAGTTCAGGAACAGCAAACGATTCTGGATGGTCAATTAATCTGCGAAGAACACTATCGGCATTGGGATGTGTTTCATCCCTCAAGAACCAGCGAACAGCAACGGAAGCATCGACAACCCATATCATGTGCCATAACCCCGCAATTCCCGAAGCACCTCAACACTGCTTTTTGTTTCAAGGCTGTCGACCCTCAGGCTCTTAATGGTCTCAAGGAGCTGCTTTTTTTGCTCTTCTGCCTGATAGTCCAAGAACCTTTTTTCAAATTGTTCTGGTGTAATGAGCACCGCCCTGACTTGCCTCCCTTTGCTTACCAGAATAGGTTCGCCCGTCTTGGTCAGTAGCTCCAAAACCTCTCCTAAATTGTTTCTAATCTTAAGTGCATTGACTGTTTTCATGGAAGAAACCCCTTTTCGCCATTCGTTTTCATTCATCAAAGTCACTATATACCAGCCGACTATCTATGTCAAGTGTAGATGTATATATGAACATATGGACAATATCAAAGGCATCCCCAAATATGACGGCTCTTTTCAAGAGCCCCCACCCTGAACTCCGCGTGCCACCTTGCCCTTTCGAGATCCCCTTAAGGAACAGTGGAATAATAAGTTCCCAGCTTAGTACTTGAAACGAGCCCATCGGCGGTATCCGAGTTCATGCAAACTGGAAAGTTGTTGATTCCACGGCCCAAGGGTTTGTCATTTCTCCGTTGCTGAATGGCAGGTGGCTTGAGGCGGTTCTTGCGGATCTGCGCCTTGCGCTTGGCATCGCCATATTTTCCAAATCTACCGCCCATGGATACTTCTTTGAAAATCCCACATCACACTTATTCAACTTAGCCTGCCCCGTGAAATCATGTTTGCTTTTATTTAACTGGGGTCAACAATGGTCCCGACGTTCCCTACAACGCTCAATTGCTCCATCCTCCACTCTCTTGCCATCATGAACCGGCTCTAAAAGGATTACTTAGAAACTGGAAAACTAAAGAGCGGCCCCATTTGTCCCCCAGTAGCCACACTAAGAGTACTCACCGTTCCAGAGCATTTCCAGAAAATCCTTATACGGCAGAACGGTTACGTCTGCCATTTCTCGCCTACGCGGCTCTAAGCTGACGCACAAAAAGCGCTTAAGCTTTTTCTCCTCAGCGAGCGCCCGCAGCGGTTTTAGTTCAGCCGACGACAGATTCTCTTTGGCCTTTACCTCTATTGCAGTGTGATCACCAATAATGAAGTCTACTTCAAACCCGGAGGTGGACCGCCAGTAGCTCAGCGGTTCCCCTCCCATATAGTCCCGATAACAGATGAGTTCATGCAAGATGTAGGTTTCAAAGGCCTCTCCGAATTCGGGTGTGCCTGGGCGAAACTCCCGCTCTTGTAAGGCAGACACAACTCCAATGTCAAAAAAATAGTACTTCGATGAAGCCAATGGCTTTCTTTTCTTTGACTTTCGCCAAGCAGGAAGTTCATGGAGGATCAGGGTGTCTTTCAAAATCTCAAAATACTCGTACACGGTTGTTCGGGCTACCTGAGCATCATTGGCAACATTGGTAAAATTTACGATGGTACCATTGCACAAAGCAGCTACTCGAAGAAAACGACTGAATGCAGGAATATTGCGCGTAAAACCTTCTGCTACAATTTCCTGTTGCAGATATGACCCAGCATAGGCCCGCAAGTCAGCGTGGGGGTCATCCGAGAAATAGATAGAGGGAAGCAATCCCCGCTCTATTCCACGAAACAGATCAAAGCGTTCACCCAGCTCCTTGTATGTAAGAGGATGCAGGTATTTGGTACGCGCTCGACCACCCAATAAGTTGACACCCCCTCGGCGCAGCTTTCGCGCGCTGGATCCTGTCAGCAGGAATCGAATGCCGCGCTCTTCAATGAGACGATGCACTTCATTCAACAGCTCGGGGATACGTTGGATTTCGTGGATCACGATGATGCGATCCTGCGGCGTGAGTTCTTCTGCGATTCTCCCCGGATTTCGACTCAAAGCCAGATAGATTGATGAGTCAAGGAGATCGTAAAGCCGGATGTCTTTCAAAGTATGCCGAATTAGAAAAGTCTTCCCCGTCTGGCGCGGCCCGAACAAAAAGTGGGATTTTTTACCAAGAAGGTTATTCAAATCCACAACTCGCTCGACGTGGGGAATGTGCTCAGAGGTGTTATTA
>JAUWXF010000059.1 GCA_030616475.1 Desulfobacterales bacterium | reverse complement strand
TGCGTCGATACCTGCGTGACATGGCTTTTGTCCATGGTGGCACAGTACGTTCCAAGATTTAGCTTGCATTTTTATTCTCTCCCGCCGGGCGAGGCCTTGCCCAGACCACCTGTATCGCCTATCGTTTATCCTGTCAATCCTCGGAGCCAAGGTGATGACATCAAAAAAGGTGGGATTCCGCGTGTCGATGTGCGGACGCCTCCCAACAGGGAGGCTGGAGGAACTATCCGTCCAGGATAACAGAGATTTTACAGGTCGAGCCCAGATCCCCATCGCCTAACCGGCTTTCAAACCTGGATAGGGCGAACTCATAGGGTCGGATGCTATTTCTTTCGAGTTCATCTTGTGATACTCCAGACACTTGACCGCTTATGATACTTTCATGATCTACCTCCTTCTTTTGGGGTTGATGAAATTTGGGCTAATGCCTTGACAAAGTTTTTGATATCATTTACAAATCTTCAACAAAATTGTTCGATTCGTCAGTTACGATCGTGGCAAGAGATCTTGAGCGAAGGACACTCCGAATGATCCACCATATGTTGAGTAACAGCTATAATCGAAGCAGCCAGATTGAAAATTCGTCCGCGACTGTGTTACAGGTGGCTACGGTGACAATAAAGCAACTCGAAACATTACCACGGGTAGGGAGAGAACCCTTATGGGATCGATAAAGGCTCATACACTGTGTCAAACATACCAGTGGTATGGGCCCTTTTTTGTTTCTTAGGCGATGGGAGGATTGTTGTGATGGGTAATAGACCAACATGTGAAGAATTGGAACAAAAGGTCGAGCAGTTGGAGAAAGAAGTTCAGGATCGCAAGGGCGTGGAGGAAGCTTTGAAGGATTATGTCGCATATCAGTCCGTTCTAGCGGTACTGCGCGGTGTCGGACCAGAACAGACAGAAGAGGTGCTTCTTCAGACCTTTCTGTCGGAAATAGTGAAGCAATATGGATTCTGCATGTCGTGGTATGGCCTGTATTCAAGTGGGGAAATCAGACCAATTCTGTCTGCCGGTCGTGTGGATCGCTATCTGGATAACCTAGTTCTCGAGATTAGAGAGCCGACATCACCTGACGCGCAATGCGCCGTGAGCCAGGCGATTTTGAAGGCGGCCCCTTTCACCTATGCCGACCTTGAAAGAGACGAAGGCTTCCGCCAGTGGAGGGACTATGCGCTTGAGTTGGGATACCGGTCAAATCTGGCTTTACCGCTCGAGGTCGATGGCCAAGTCGAGGGTGGAATGATGGTATATGCTGACACCCTGAATGCCTTTCCTGAAGAGCGGATCCAACGTTTACAACTTCTGGCTTGGGAAATCGGTGCTATCCTCCGTGGACGCCGAATGAGGCAGAGGGCAGAGGAGGCGCTGCAAAGATCTCGCGATGAATTAGAAATTCGGGTTGAGGAACGAACTGGCGAGCTCTCAAGATCTAACGCTCTTCTGAAGCAAGAGATTGCCGAACGCAAGCATGCCGAGGAGGCGTTGCGGGAGAGTGAGGAAAGGCTAAAGTCTGCCAATCGGGACCTGCAAGCCGCAAACCGCGAACTCGAAGAAGCTGTGGAGCGTGCCAACCAAATGGCGGTAGAGGCTGAAGCCAGCCGTATAGAACTCAATCAGATATTCCAAACCGCGGCTGATGGTATGCGTGTCATGGATAAGGATTTCAACGTGCTTCGAATTAACGAGACGTTTGCCAGTATATCGGGCAGGAGTGAGGCCGAGGCTGTAGGCAAGAAATGTTATGAGGTGTTCCCCTGTCCTATGTGCCAATCGCCCCAGTGTCAGTTGTCCAGAATCCTGGGTGGTGACGAACGCGTTGAATGTGAAGTTGAACAAGAACGTTCTGACGGGACGAAAGTACTTTGCAGAGTAACGGCAACTCGATTTCTAGCACCTGATGGCGACCTGATTGGTATTGTTGAGAATTTCAGGGACATCACCGAGCGCAAGCAGATGGAGCAGGAACGACTGCATAGGGAAAAATTGCAAGGGGTGATCGAGATGGCTGGTGCTGTGTGTCACGAATTGAACCAACCTATGCAAGCCGTTTCGGGATACTCTGAATTGCTGATGGCGGACATACCAGAGGACAATCCGGTAAATAGAGATATTGACGAGATCAGGGCACAGATTCTTAGAATGGGAGAAATAACGAAGAAACTGACGCGGATCACGAGATATGAAACTCGTGACTACATTGAAGGCAGAAAGATTATTGACATCCATAAGGCCTCAGGTGAAGGCAAATAGTGTGAGCTAATTGGAAGGAGGGGAGACGATGGACAGGAAGATTCTAGTTGTAGATGACGAAGAGCCGATTCGGAATATGCTTGAGAGGGCTTTTATTAAGAACGGTTATACGGTCCAGTCGGCAGAGAGTGCGGAACAGGCCCTGGAGATTTTGAAACAAGAAAACATCCAGGTCATGTTTCTGGACCTTAAACTGCCGGGAATGAATGGTGTAGACCTCTGCAGACAAATTCGAAAAGACAAACCAATTGCACTAATCTATGCCATAACTGGATATAGCTCGGTCTTTGAACTTGCCGACTGCCGAGAGGCTGGTTTTGACGATTATTTTACAAAACCCTTTGAGCTGAAAGTCGTGTTGAAGGCGGCCGAGGATGCTTTTGAAAAAATAGACAGGTGGAAAGAACAGCAAGTGTGAGGCCCTTGTCTTATAGAGAGATTATGGACAAGATTCACGCTTGGGTCCTGCACTTTCTAGGTAGCAACGCCGATGACCTCTTCCCACATATTGTATATCTGCTGTTTGACCCTTGGGCTAAAGATGCCTGCTCTGTAATCGAGACCATCCCGGGAAAGTTTTCGATATGGTTTTCATATCTTCACTCCGAACTGCGTGTCAGCGAGCAATATCATGCCGCCCTTGAACCTGGGGGCTTCACATTAAGCTGAGTGCCAGGTGGCTGATTGTGAGGCGATCAATTTGGTTCTTTTTTGAACAGCGATTTTGACAGCTGTATGAGGTAATTCCTCATGGGAGCGAGATACGGGACACTACCAATACCCTTGCGACTCGTCGTTCACCGGGCTCAAAATACCCTTGACCCGCTTCTTGATGCGATAGGAAAACTGCTTTGAGGCGAGCATTGGCGACAATGCCTTCTTGGCGATATCCTCTGACGATTCTTCAAAGAAGCGAAACACCGCGGTGTACCAACCCCGAGTTGTATTGTTAGACGGTGTCCGGAAAAGATCTTCCACCAGCAGATGCGCAAGCTCCAGCCGAGGACTGCGCGTGTGGTCGAGTCGTCTGAGAATCGCGACTCTGAAGTGGGTTTCCTCCAACCTCGCTGGAGGAGGCAAATCTTTAAGATAGGCATAAAGAGCATCAAAGGCAGCTTGATTATCCAGAGAGATTAAGCCCCCCAAACTTCCCACAGCTTTTTCGCGAGCTTCCACAGTCTTTGCATTGTTCAGTTTTTCCACGTAGTCTTCCACCGGCACGTTGGCCCAATCAATCTTGTTGACCATATCCTCCAGGACGGCCTGTTGAAACGTTTCTGCTGTCAACTGCCCGTCTCTGGCCAGTTTCTCAACGGCACTGCTCAACTCAGGCGATAAGGGGACATCTTCGGCAATGCCCTCTGCGGGATCAAAATCAGGACAGGCCTCCTGTTCCCAGTCAAATCGTTTTTGGTTTACAAATTCTTGGCAACGAGAAAAGTCCTGATTCTCCAGCAGATCGTCGAGGTAGGGCTCAAATTCAGGATCGTTCAGACAGATTGCAAAATCGCTCACGAAAGGTTCGGAAGGAAACGCATGGTTGCAATTCATGCAAATTCTTTCAAGTTCATCGGAAGTCGCAGTCATCATGTTTCTCCACTTATCTTGTTTCGTGCTTTGCGGCTTTTCGCCTTGAGAAGAGGCGTGATTATTCTTTTGTCCCGGCTTGTCCAGGTTGGGAGCAAGTAGACCTTGTCACTGCTTAGAGCCCTAAGCTGGTCAGAAGTTCTTCAGCCGCGCGCTCTCCAGCTCGGACACAGTCTGGAATCCCTACACCTTCAAAACCATTGCCCCCAAGCTGCAAACCCTTGTGCTCGCTAAGCCGCCTCCGAATGGCCGCTACTCTCTGAAGGTGGCCAACATCGTATTGCGCCATCGATTCCGGCCAGCGGTGCACCACGGCAAAATATGGGGCCGCGGAAATGCCCAGCAAATCGTCCAGGTCGCTGCGAGCAGCAATAATCAGCCCTTTGTCATTGTGCTGCATCATTTCTGGATGCAACGCCCCGCCCATAAAGGCTCGCAGCAAGACATACCCGTCGGGTGCTCGGCCTTCGTATTTTACGCTACTAAACGATGCAGCAATAATGCTGCGCCTTTCGGAGATCGGAACGACGAGTCCAAAAGCGTCCAGGGGATGTGCCACTTGTTCACGTCGGTAAGCAAGATGGACAACAGCGGAAGAGGCATATTGAACCGCTGACAACTGCTCAGCCAATCTTGTATCTACCCCGGTCAGCAACTTTGCCGCGTGTGGGGAGGGACCGGTGATGATCACGCCATCGGCTTCCATGGACATACCGTCTTTTAGCTCAACGCTCCAGGAAGGAATCGCCCTTCCGTTGGCCTTCTTTGCTATCCGGATAACATGCTCGTTCAATCGGAAGCGAACATGATTCAACCGATCCCTCAGGGCATTAATAATCGTCTGCAAGCCGTCCCTAAAGGTCACAAACATGCCGTAACGTGCCCCACTGCCCTTTGTTTTGTGTCGTTTCCCTTCGCGCAGCATCCCCTTGATCACACTGCCGTACTTGGTTTCCAGATCGAGGAAGCGGGGCATGGTTGCCCGCAGGCTGAGCCTCTCCGGTTTTGCAGTATAGATACCGCTTATCAGGGGCTGCACCACGCGGTCCAGTGCCTCGTGCCCAAATCGCCGGGTGACAAAGGAGGCCAGTGATTCGTCCTCATTTACTTTCCTCGCGGGCAGGAACATCTCCATCCCCATTCTGAGCTTACCGGGCAAAGAGAAGAGAGGTGAGGTAATCAGCGGCATGAACTTCGTGGGCGCCATCAGGAGAAACCCTTCAGGAATCGGCATCAACTTGCCCAGGCGCACGACCAGTGCACGGCGGTGAGCCTCACTGGTTGACAGCAGTTCTGATTCCAACCCGAGACGCCGGGTCAACGACAGGGCCCACGGTTTGGCGGTGATGAAGTTGTCAGGGCCAGAATCGATCAAAAACCCATCCTGTTTGACGGTGTGAATCACACCGCCCAACCGATCACGAGCCTCGATTAACGTGACGTCCAATGGGTAATTTCGTTCACCGCTCAACTCGGATAGCCGGTAGGCGGCGCTAAGCCCGGTAATGCCTCCTCCAATGATGATAATACGTTTAGTCTGTTCTTGATCGACCATTTTTAAAATAAGCCTAACCCCGGCAAGTCGGAATCAAACAGGTTTGAAGATAAAGAAATTAATCACGAAAACACGAAAGTACGAAAACACGAAAAGTCGATCTTAATTGCAACGCCAATTATCTTCTTACTCAGATGTTCAAACTGATGTCCATCTCTCTGCGACCTAATAACTGGTTTGATTTGTTTCAAGTGCAGCTTCCCAATTGGGGCAGTCTCTTTCGCGCTTTCGTCATTTCGCGCTTTCGTGATTGTCTTTTGAATTTTCTGCCACAAAAAGCACGAACCTTAAGAATAGGAAACCAACACCTTGGTTACGAGGTCTGCCAGCGCGTGGATAAATACCTGGTGGTCACTAACGGTCCTGGCACGCAGCAAGGTGATGCCGGCTTGTCTTGCCGTCTCCATTGCTTCGATGTCAAGGTCGTACAACACCTCGATATTGTCGGATACAAACCCGATCGGCACGGCAACCACGTGCTTAACCCCGCGTGCCCCGAGCTCTCGCAAGACATCGTTAACGTCCGGCTCCAGCCAGGGATCTTGAGGCCGTCCGCTGCGGCTTTGGTAGGCCAGTTGCCAGTTTGTATGGTCCAGCTTTCTGGCCACAGATGTTGCCGAATGATCCACCTGTCTGGCATAAAGTTCGACCTGGGGATCACTGTACGGAATGCTATGGGCGGTGAAGAGGATATGGGCAGCCTGGCGGTCGGGTGCGGGGAGTTGTTCCATGTATTGCATAACCTGGTTTGAGGCGGCTTCGATAAACCCTGGATGGTCGAACAGCGGCCCCGTATACTCGACACTCAGGTTAACGCCGGCCTTGGCTATGGCATTGGCGACATCGGTTTGATACTGATCCCAACTCGATTTGCTCTGGTAAACAGACATGATGAGACCCACTGCCCGGCTTACTCCATTACGGCTCATCTGCTGCACTGTGTCTACCAGCAGCGGGTGCCAGTTACGCATGCCCACGTAAACTGCCAATGGCATGCCCTGATTCTTCAGTGTCGCTTTCAAGGCCTGTGCTTGGAGGAAAGTAACCTCGGTCACTGGAGATTTGCTCCCAAAGAGCTCATAGCGACGAGCAACACTCTCAAGGCGTTCCGCTGGGATACGACCCTGGCTGACGTTTATGAGAAACGGGCGGACATCCTCGGGCTTTTCCGGTCCGCCAAAAGCGATTACTAACACAGCATCGAATGTGTTCCGTTTATCCGTCAAGGTTTCAGGAGACCTTTTTTGAAGCTCAAAGGTGATGGTCTCGTAAAAAGTCCCAACAACTTGTCATTTCGAGCGAAGCGCCCGCCCTGGCGCGACAGAAGCTGGACAATACCACGGAGAGAAAAACCCGGTCTGGGCCAGGGAGAAATCTTTCCGGTGTAACATGCTGAAAACCAAAGATTTCTTACGTTCGTTCGAAATGACAATACGGGCTGAACTGTTACAAAAAAGGATCAGCGACCTTTCAGCTTTGAGCCTTCATATTCTGTAGGTGGGTTAGAGCCCGTTCTAATGATGTTGGGTTTCGTACCTCAACCCAACCTACGATGTATAACAAGCCTGCTTTCCTTGAAAACAGAAGGGCGAAACCCAACATCATGGCTGTCAGCGAGCGGACAGTTCGTGGACCGCGTCGACCAATTCAGCCACATGTTCCGGAGGCATATCAGGCAAGATGCCATGGCCTAAATTGAAGATGTGTCCGGGCCGTCCTGCTGCCTTGTCCAAAATGGCTTGCACCTGCGCGCGTATCTCCTCAGGCGATGTATACAACACAATAGGGTCAATGTTACCCATAACAGCCACGTCATCACCGAGCACCGACCATGCCTCCGCCAGGTCCGCACGCCAATCGAGCCCGATCACATCACCACCCGCTTCTTTCATTAACGGCAACAGTGCCGGGTTGCCTGTGCTGAAATTGATCACGGGCGCAGACCTGTCAATTCCCTCGATCAGTCGCTTAACGTGGGGCATTACATACTGCCGGTAATCATCGGGGCACAGAGAACCGACCCAACTATCGAAAATCTGGACCGCATCGGCCCCCGCGGCAATCTGGCCGTTTAGGTATTCACTTAGGATCTTTGTTAGGCGCTCCATGAGTGCATGCCACGTACCCTTATCCCGGTACATCATGGTCTTGGTCTTGGCATAATGGTGTGATTTTCCGCCCTCGATCATGTAAGATGCGATCGTGAACGGTGCTCCCGCAAAGCCGATCAGCGCAATATCGGGCCGCAGGGCCTTGCGCGTGATCTTGATGGCATCAAATACATAACTCAACTCATTCACATCGGGGTCGTTCAACCTGTCCACGTCTTCCCGTGTTCGTATGGGGTTATGGATGACCGGCCCCTCTCCCTTGACAAATTCCAGATTCAGGCCCATTGGCTCGGTGACAAGAAGGATGTCCGCAAAGATAATGGCCGCGTCCACGCCAAGGCGATCTACGGCCATCAATGTTACTTCGGCTGCGAGTTCCGGCGTTTTGCACAACTCCAACATCGTTACTTTTTTCCGAATTCTCAGGTATTCACGCTGATACCGCCCGGCTTGCCTCATAATCCAGACGGGCGTGTATGGGGTCTGTTCACGCCGGCATGCCTTCATAAAGACAGAATCTTTGATGGTCGGCTGTCCGTCGGCGTCTGGTTGCCAAACCATATCAATACGCCGCCATTGATTGGTATCGATGCGGTTCGCAAAAGCTGTCCGTTTCTTATAGAGTAGATCGCTGCCGCGGCGCGCCATCTCACGTACCAGGTGCACCATTTTCGGGGTATCGGGTTCGTAATCAACGGTTAATCCTTGCTCGGTGACGGCTCGGCTGGCAATCGGCCCCACAGATCCGATGCAGACCTGTTTGAATGCCTCCCGAAGTTTCTTTTCGACGCCATCCATCTCGGCAACCTGAAAGAGATGCCGCACCTGGGTTGCACTGGTGAACAAAGCAAAATCCGCACGCCGGGTTTCCCCGCCGATGATATCCTGCATTGCCCGGCGAAGCGGTTCCAAATCTTCCGGCAACTCCCATCGATAAACAGGCACGCGCAAGACCTGAGCCCCTCGTTCCTCCAAGGCCCTGATCATCTCGGGATTTGACTGCCCATATTCTTGGATAGCCACTCGCTTGTTATCTAACGGATATTTCTCGTCGAACGTTCCCAGTAAATCGGTCCACGTGTACGGCTTGGGAACAAGAATAGTCGGCGCAAGCCCCATCTCCCGCAACGCAGCTACGGGCTTGGGCCCGAGTGCAATGATCTTGACCGACCCAAGTGCTTCAATAAATTCCTGGGTGGCGTATTTAGTAGCTACCGTTTTGACTAAAAGTCGCGTGCCAACACCGGTCATGAGGACGACTATGTCGATCCAGCCTGCGAGCAGAAGCTTGGCAAACATGAATGCTTCACTGTTGTGCTCGATAGGAACCTCCCGCATGCTTGGCGCAATGACCGGTTTCCCTCCAGCCGCCTTGATCAGCTCGGCCATCTCAGCGGCTTGGCGACTTTCAAACGAGACAACACGCAGACCTTTGAAATCGATGGGCATGATCATCCTCTAAATGTAACTAGTGAAAAAATCAGCATTTATTTTCTAAAAGCATAGAAAAAAGATATTTGTATGTCAAGGCTAAACGAGGAATCTGTGCCGGACTCCGATACTCTCCAAATTGGGGCGGAGCCCACAAGTTTACTATATATGGCGTGGCCTGGGGAAACAGATTCAATATATAGCTCTCTTCTCGTTTTAGGTTGAAATCTGGAACGCTCTGTTCTATCGGAATCTATGAAAATCGGCACCTTGGTCTTAGAGAATCGCCTTATTCTCGCCCCTATGGCCGGGATCACCCAACTCCCTTTTCGACGGCTGGCCAGAGAAGCGGGATGTGCCTTAGTCGTTACTGAGATGGTAAGCGCGAACGCTCTTGTTCATGGTACGAAAAAAACCGTAGAGCGTCTCGTGAGCCATCCCGGCGAGCGGCCCCTTTCAGCCCAAATATTCGGGGCAGACCCGGAGGTCATGAAAGAGGCTGCTCAGGTAGTACAGAGCGCGGGTGCCGATATTCTTGATGTTAACCTGGGCTGTTCAGCCCGAAAAGTGATCAGACAAGGGGCTGGTGTTGCCCTGATGCGTGAACCAGAAAGGCTGGAGGCGGTTTTGAAGGAAATCCGCAGTGCTGTCAGCCTTCCCTTGACCGTTAAGATGAGAACGGGTTGGGAGCCTTCGGGAGAGCAGGCGATCAGGGCAGCGCGTATTGCCGAATACTGCGGCGTTGATGCGGTAGCCATCCACCCCAGGACTGCCGTTCAAGGGTTTAGCGGCAGGGCAGATTGGTCTCTAATCGCCCGGCTTAAAGAATCAGTTTCTATCCCGGTCATAGGCAACGGCGACATTCAGAAGCCGGATGATGTGCTCAGGATGCAACGGGAAACCGGGTGCGACGGTATTATGATAGGGCGGGCTTCTATCGGAAACCCCTGGATTTTTGCCCAGGCCATTGATCTCATTCACTCCAGTCCCCCCAGACGGCCGGACCTCCCCAAACGCCTTCATACAGTCCTTCGTTACATCGAGTATTCTGTTAACCATTTTGGAGAAGGTCGGGCTGTGCTCATCATGCGAAGCCGTCTTGGGTGGTTTACCAAGGGTCTTCCGCACAGCAGTCGTTTCCGGGCCGCTATCGCCCGTCTAAAGACCAGACAGGATATGGTGGATGCAGTGCAGGCCTATTTTGGCTACGTGCAAACCGCTGCCCGACATTAGCTGTTGCGACCATTACGCGACTAACCGTAAGTTCATAGTATAGGAATTTCCTTTTTTTAAGCGGCGCAGCCGCGTTATATAAAATCCCCGCCTGCCAACGCCCCGTACGGCATGCAGCTTACACGCTAGCGTGCCTGGCAATGGCGGGCAGGGCGAAGCGATTTTATAACTTGAAACAAGGGGGAGAAAATGACAGGTCTTTTGTTTATCGACGACGAGGAAGGGGTACGACGCTCCATAACACGGGCACTGAAACGGGAGCCTTACACTATTTATACTGCGGAAAATGGTGACACGGGCATCGGGTTGGTTCAACAATACCTTTCAGAGATAACAATTGTGATCTCGGATTATAAGATGCCCGGACTGGATGGGTTGGAAACCCTCACCCGGATAGCCTCCATTAACCCTGAGGTCACCCGCGTACTGCTCACCGGTTACGCCACCATGGAAAGTGCCATTCACGCAACCAATGAGGGGCTTGATGGGTTTCTCACAAAGCCTTTTGACAATGTGGAGCTGCGGAACAAGATTCAAGACATCACAATCAAGAAACGGCTCAGACAGTTCATCTCTGATCAGATATACCAGGAGATGAAGAGCAATCCAGGCATTATGGAGCCCAGAAGACAAACGGTCACCTTACTCTTTAGCGACATCCGTGGCTTTACTGAAATGTCCAACAAGATGCCCCCGGAAGAGATCGCAGCCTTTCTGAACCATGACTATTTTACACCTCTGGGAGAGATAGCCTATCGTTACAACGGCACAGTTGACAAGCATGTCGGCGATTCCATCATGGTGATTTATGGGTCGCCCATATCTTACGAGGACGATGTTCTCAGGGCGATTGAATCGGCTATCGAAATGCAGGAAACCGCCCGGGCCATCAGCCGGGAATTGCATAAGAAAAATGGATTTCGTCTGAACATAGGTATCGGTATTTGTACTGGTGAGGTGGTTACCGGTGTGTTTGGTTCGTTAAGAAAGAAGGAATACACGGCTTTTGGCATGCCGGTCAATATTGCCTCGCGGTTGGAAAAGCTGGCCAGGGGAGGGGAGATATTAGTCACCGAGACGACGTACAAGGAGGTATCAGACAGGTTCCTTGCCGAGAAGATGGTGCCTTCTGTTGCCATAAAAGGTGTGCATGATCCTGTGACTATCTACCGGATCCTGGGAAGGGCTTGATCCCGATTCTACCCACGTCAACGTCAAAGTCGATTCCAAACTGTTAAATTGGAAGGATTTGCCAGACGCCGAAATCCGTACTGTTTTCAAGGCGTGAGCCGCAAATCCGAATACCCGCCTGCCAACGCCTGAGACAGCATTTAGCTTATGTGCCGGCACCCGCCTGCCAACGCCACGGTCGCCGGACATCTGCAATGCCTGCACACACGGCAATGGCGGGCAGGTCTCTGGCAATGGCGGGCAGGTCGAAATACGTACTGTTTTCAAGGCGTAAGCCGCAAACAATATCGAATGACAAAAATTCAAAACTCATAAACGATAAGGAATTCTCACATTTTCAATCGCGCTTGAGACCGCTCCTGCTGTTTGGGGCATTTGAGCATTTAATATTTGGATTTGTTTCGGATTTCGGATTTCGTTCTTCGTATTTCCGGTTTATCCGGGTTAGGATAGTCTTGGGGAGCTAACGCTTCACATCTCACGAAGCATTTCATAGTGTTAACTCGCATGTGTGTCAAAGACGGTCAGCGGTATCGCCTTACTATGCGCCAGTGGTCATAGAATTGAAAAAAGAGGTTTTGCGGGGCAAGGGATGCCTTTGTCTTGCCCCACCTTTCTATTGGTGAACATTGGGCAATTGTCATGTATGACTCCGGAGCATTTCTCCGTTCTTCAGATCGGCATCCACCATCATCTTAACTAGCTCCTCAAATCTTACTGTTGGTTCCCACCCAAGTTTCTTCTTTCCTTTGCTATAATCTCCCATGAGCAGATACACTTCGGCAGGACGATAAACTTGCTTATCAACAATGACATAGTCTTTCCAATTGAGATCGGCGCATGCGAAAGCCAGTTCTAGAAATTCTTTCACGGAGTGGGTTTCATTCGTGGCGATAACATAATCATCGGGGTCATCCTGCTGGAGCATAAGATACATCGCTTTGACATAGTCGGCTGCGAAACCCCAGTCTCTTTTTGCCTCCAGGTTTCCTAGTCTCAATTCATCATCGAGACCCAGTTTAATTCTCGCAGCCCCAATGGCTATTTTCCGTGTAACAAACTCAAAGCCTCGACGAGGAGATTCGTGATTAAATAGTATACCGCTACAAGCAAATAGGTTATAAGATTCACGGAAATTTCTTGTCAAATCAAAGCCCGCGACTTTGGAGATTCCATAGGGAGAACGGGGGTAAAAAGGGGTATTCTCATTCTGCGGTGTAGTCTTTGCATGTCCGAACATCTCGCTTGATCCTGCATAATAAAACCTACACTCAGGAACCTTTTCTTTTATTGCAGACAAAACAAAAAGAGTGCCATTTATATTGGTATTCAATGTGGAAAAGGCATCTTCAAAAGAGTAGGTTACAAAGCTCTGTGCCGCCAAATGGTAGCATTCATCCGGTCTGACTTTTTCTACCACATTGAATATGCTGGCGTAGCTTTCTAAAGATCCGGCATGCAGAGTAATTTTGTCCAATATATGCCTAATCCGCCACAACCTATGCACAGGATCTTCAAGTGCAACTCGGCGCACAATACCATGAACTTCATACCCTTTGTTCAACAGCAGTTCAGCCAAGTAGGATGCGTCCTGCCCAGTAACACCTGTAATCAAAGCACGCTTCATAATGATGCCTCCCTTTCATTCGAAATCTCCACTTCAAGAATGTTGAAGTCAGTAGAACTTGATAATATAGGAATTTCCTTTTTAAAGCGGCGAATTCAGCCGTCGTAGCCAGGGCTACTATGGCGAAGTCGGAGCCGCGTTATATAAAATCGCACAGCGATTTTATAACTTGAATGTCTTGAGTACGTTGTACCTTGCACAGCCGAGAAGACATGGAGGCTGGCTTACATCGTTACCGATCCCATCGTGTCACCTTCCCTGCCACCCGAGCGGGGTTGCCATAGACGAGCGAACTGGGCGGTACATCTCGTCGCACCACTGAACCCGCCCCGATGACCGAACCAGAGCCGATGGTTACGCCTTTCATAATAATTGAGTATGGGCCGATCCAGACATCATCTCCGATGGTGATTGGACCTTGGATTTCTGTTTCCCCAACATTTTCTAACCAGAGCCTATGGCCGATGGAGTCGAAGATGCTGCAGTTCCAACTGATCATGCAGCGAGCGCCGATGCGGACCTGGGTGGCGGCCATTATACGGGTGTTCCGTCCGATCAACACCCGTTGACCTATGGAGAGCAACGCACCTTCTCCACCCACCACCAGAACGCAACCCTTGGAAATACGTGCCCCTCGGCCAACCACAATCTTGCCCTTGCCCCTTTTGCCGATATCCACACCTGCTTCCAAAACAAAGGGTTCACGGGAGTCAAACTTATAGGAACGTAACACGAACCGCAGGAAGCCTATGACCATCTCCCCGCGCCAACGCATGGGCTGCTTGCAGAACATCTGCCAAAAACGACGGAATGACGCGTCATCATCCGCGTCCAGGTGGGGGAGCTGGTCTCCCGGTTGATGTGATTTCAAATCTGGATGCATGCTGTACTCCATAGAGCTATTTGATCAAATATCCTAGACATGTTTTTCTCTGAATTGCTCTGTCATCCTTCTTAACTATTTGGATAGTCTCAGCAAGGGAATGGCTGCTAGGAACGGGAGAAGGCGTTCGGCGACCACCTTGCGACCAACCTTGTTCAAGTGACCACCGTCATATGTGTGGCCTGGGACCAGGGAATAATAACTCGTTCCGTATTTGGTAAATGAGCACCTTTTTCCATCAGGGAACGTAGATTCAATTGTCGCCAGATCAAACACAGGATCTTTGCCTTCGTACTGTTCTCTGAGTAGATAATTGAACTTGTTTCTTTTGATATTATCATCATACTCCCAGATATCTTTCTTTTTTATTAATATTTTTATCCAGGTCTTGACGCTAGTTTTTACGATGGTCAGTGGTACTGTCACATGGACAAAAGTTGTTGTTGGGTACGTTTTCTTTAAATGTGACATGGAGGCTTTGTAGGTACTGAAGACTTTATCAACATCAGTGTTAGCCGCGACATCTACATAGCAAAATTTGAAGAACGCGATATCTGCTTTATTTCCAATTCCTTTTTGCAAAAGATCGGCAAACGCGCTAATCTTGGAATAAGGATCATAGTTCTTCCCGACCTTGGAATGGGCAAAAATTGGTGAATCGAAGTCGGCTGCATTACTGGTCTCAACAATTTTAAGTTTAATGTGAGGATTTTCTTTCATAACATCTTTAATTCCCTCAATAATGTTGAAACCGAGCGATTGATGGGCAAAGAAGATTTCCTTTTCAGATAGGCTTTTCCATGCGGAATCCGGGATATCTTTGAGGGCGGGAAAGGAAATGGTCTTTTCGGGCATTTTTCCTCCGTTACAAGACAATATCATGGCACTAAGTGTGAGGTATAGGGCGTATCCGAAAGAGTGCATTACGCGTTTGTTAATCCTTTCCAAGACAGAGGTTGTTTTCCGTAACCCATGAAGGGATCTCTCGCCCGCTCCCTTTGGTCGCTAGAGCTTCACCCTGTTAAATACCGAGTTAAATATAGCAAATTGTCAAGATTTGAAGATAACCGCTCACAAGTGGTCTTGAGATGTCACCTACAATTTACTAATAAGGCCATAATTACATATACACTCTCATCCTTTCAAAGCACAAATAACAAGGATTGAGATTAAGCAACGTCTAAATAAATACGCTCGGATTAGTAACAGGGCAAGGAGATCACCCCGGTTAAATAGCTACGCATTTAACGGGGCAGGCAGAGATGATTTCCTTGGTCTGATTTTTTGAGCAGGAAAAATCAGGCCAAAAGCTCAGTCCGCCTTAGGCGGAGCATTTATGATTCTGACAATGCCGTCTTGTAACTTCTCAATAACTCCGGGCAACGATGAGAAAATCCCCCTCGATCCCCCTTTTTCAAAGGGGGAAGGAGAAGCCTGCCCGCACTTAATGAGAAGTTGCGCCGTCTTTGAGTAAAGACTCGTTGAAATTGATCAACAAACCGAGCGGCTTTTTAGCTAAGCGTAAATCTGAGATGAAAGTCGATTAAGCTCCATAATAATTTGCGGCGTTCGCCTTGTAAACAGTTCGCGCAGCAGCGGGATGCCAGTTTGAGGTGAATCCTCCTCCCTGCCCCGTTAAACGCAAAGCCTATTTAACTGGGGTCAAGGATTCACCTCAAGAACTCTGTGGCTCTGTGTCCTCTGTGAGAGACAACAATATTCCTTTGATCATTTACCCATTACATTGAATTCCGCGTTCGCTCCACCACTTGATAGAGCAGTTGCTCTAACTGGCGAACACATATGTCCCAGGAATACCGTTCTTTCACCAACTGACGTCCGTTGGCCGAAAGCTTGGCTCGCAACTTTTCATCATTCAACAAACGCAGAACGGCCTGGGCAAAGTCATCCGGATTATCGGCAATGAGAATGTTTTGCTCGTGAATCACTTCTAACCCTTCGGCGCCTTTTGAAGTAGAAATCACCGGTGTGCCCAGTGCCATGGCCTCCAGAATCTTGACACGTGTTCCAGCACCCACTCGTAGTGGGACCACACACCCCCAGCTCTGCGCCACCGCTGGTCGAATGTCGTCCAGATACCCGGTCAATTCCGCACCATTGCCCAGCGGCAAACGCTCTACAGGCACACCATCGTAGTCCCCGGTGATACGTAGGCTAACATTGGGATGTTGGGCCTTCACCAAGGGGAAAATGTCACGCAGAAAGAATTCCATGGCATCAAAATTGGCGCTGTATGTCAGCGCACCGGAATAAATCAAAGTATCCGGTCTGGGCGCGCCGAACTCGCCGGTGTTTGCCTCCAGATCAATGCCATTGGGCACAACAGCCAGTACTTCATGACCCGGCTTGATCCTCATAACTAGTTCGCGGTCCTTTTCCGACACCACCGTGCAGCCTTCAAACTTGGGCAACATCCGAGCGATGAACCATGACAGTTTGCACCACGTCAGACCATAACGAGCCTTGGATACGAAAGAGCGCTGGCTGGCAAACTGTTCATAAATAGCCGACAGTTCAATATCCTCGAACACCCGAGGCGTGTGGTTTGTCAGTAGTGCATAAGGGACAGAATCCATTTCAGAAGCAACAACAACGTCGAAAAGATTATTTGCGTTTTGATCCTTAACGACAGCCTGCATATCCCGACTGAAAGTATCCACGAAGGATCTCGGACGGGTGGAGAATAGTCCGAGCAACGCTTTCAGCCGGGTGGGGCTGAATTCTTTATATGGAACCGTGCGGACGGAGCGACAGTAGTACTCCATTTCTGTCAAACGCTCTCTGGATATCGGCCCCTGAGCAAAAGAGAGCAACGTAATATCGTGACCCCTGGACAATTGCTTGAGCAGGTTGAACACTCGGATTTTGGAGCCATTGTCCGGCGGATAAGGATACCATCTGGAAATAAAGAGTATGTTCATTTTCCATATCTCCAAGAACATCTTTGTCCTTGGTGAAACAACCAACAACCAGCTTGGCAGGCTTCGATTCGCGGGAGTGCTCATAGATGCTACGGTCGTCCGACAGATGAATAATGGAATCCTAATGCCCGCATTCGCTGTGGATCATAAATATTTCGCAAGTCCACGACAACTGGTCGTCTCAAAAGCTCCTTCGCTCTTTCCCAGTTGATGTTTCGGAACTCATTCCATTCGGTTGCCAGAACCAAGGCGTCTGCCCCCTGGGCCACCGTATACAGATCTTCCTTGTAGTCGACATCTCCAAGGTATTGCCTTGCCTGTTCCATCCCTGCCGGATCATAAGCCTGGATCTTTGCCCCTCTCTCTTGTAAGCCCTTGATAATCGGAATTGTAGGAGATTCTCGCATATCGTCTGTATTCGGCTTGAAG
>JAUWXF010000190.1 GCA_030616475.1 Desulfobacterales bacterium | reverse complement strand
TGCGTCGATACCTGCGTGACATGGCTTTTGTCCATGGTGGCACAGTACGTTCCAAGATTTAGCTTGCATTTTTATTCTCTCCCGCCGGGCGAGGCCTTGCCCAGACCACCTGTATCGCCTATCGTTTGTCCTGTCAATCCTCGGAGCCAAGGTGACACGGCAACGTCAAAGTAAGCCTTAACAGAACGTTTTACAATGAAAATTGCCTCATTCCTAAAATCCTCCCTATCCCCCCTGGCCCAGACCCTGGCCCAGACCGGGTTTTTCACTCTGTGGCATTCTCCATCTTCTGTCGCGCCAGGGCGGGCCGGGTTTTTCTTTCGGAGGCATTGTCCAACTTCTGTCGCGCCCCTGGCCCAGACCGGGATGATGGGGACAGACATCAATGCTAAAGCTGTCGCGCCAGGGCGGGCAGGGCGGGCCCTTTTCAAAAGGGGGGAACCTCAAAGTCCCCCTTTATTAATAAATCCCCCCTTACTCCCCCCTTTGACAAAGGGGGGTGGGGGGGATTTCTTATGCGTGCGCAATGTGACTTTGACGAATATCGAATTATGAAGTTTAATAAGGTTTTCCATTACTTCGATATTCATTATTCCTTATTCGAAATTCTGCGGTTCAAAACGAAATGTGCTTAAGTCAACAACATTGGGGGTGAGGGTGAGGGGGTATCCAAGATTCCAACTGTGATTGACAAATAGGTAATGCTCTCAAAGGAGATTGAAGCTGCTGCGAGAATATCGAACTTGGAAACCAGCGAGCATGTCACCGATAATCAGCAAACATAGGCTTGAGGCCCTTTATGGCAAGTACAATCGCCGCGAGTTCGTTCATCCGGACCCACTCGAATTCTTGTATCCTTACGAGAAGATTTGTGATCGTGAAATTGTGGCGCTTGTAGCCTCATCACTTGCTTACGGAAAGGTTACCCAGATTCTTAAGAGCGTCTCCTTCGTCTTTGAACGGATGACACCCTCACCCTCGGTCTTCTTAAAGCGAGCTTCTCTTGAAACAATCCAACAGACCTTTTCAGGTTTTAAACATCGCTTTACCACCAGCCAACAGCTCTCTTCCATGCTGTTTGGTGTCAAACGAGTTCTGGAAGGCCACGGCTCGCTTCACGCCTGTTTTATGAGAGGACTAAATGATGATGATGATACGGTCCTTCCGGCCCTTACCAGCTTTGCAGGCGAACTATCTCTGTGCGCCGGCCGCAGCCTGGGTCATCTCGTGCCTGCGCCCGAGAGGGGCAGTGCATGCAAGCGACTCAATCTCTTCCTCCGGTGGATGGTGCGCCGGGATGAGGTGGATATAGGGGGGTGGGAGAACGTACCTGCATCAAAGCTGATCGTCCCGGTAGATACTCATATGCACAGGATTTGTCTGTCGCTCGGGCTAACAACACGAAAACAGGCGGATATGCGCACGGCCATGGAGATAACAGATGCCTTCAGAGCAATGGCTCCGGAGGATCCGGTCAGATACGATTTTTCCCTGACCAGGCTAGGCATTCGGGACGATGCTGACCTATACCGGTTCCTTGCTGATTTCCCGGATGTCTCGTGAGACACTTGTGTTAGTAAATAGTACATCTTGAGTCGTGATCAAAGATGCCCCCGGGACGGTGGTCACCTATCTTAAGGCCCTTGAGAAGAAAGGCTATATCCGCCTTCCCAGGAAAAAGAACCAGAAGCGGGCCATTCGGGTGATCAGCCCCGTGGAAACCAGGCGATTCGAGTTTCCCCTCCTGGGAAGGGTGGCGGCCGGAAAACCGATCGAGGCAGTCGAGAACGTGGATGTCATTGAAGTTCCTCCATCAATGATAGGCAGTGGTGACTACTTTGTCTTGCAAGTCAAAGGAGACTCCATGAAAGAGGATGGGATACTGGACGGGGATTTCGTGGTGGCCAGAAAGCAGCCAACAGCCAAAAAAGGAGAGACCGTGGTGGCGCTAGTCAACAATGAGGCGACTATCAAGAAATATTATAAGATGAAACGCCATGTGGAGCTCCGGCCCGCCCATAAGGGGATGAAGCCCATTATGGTCAGGGCGGGGGATTTTAGTATTCAGGGAAAGGTGGTGGGGGTAATTAGACACTACAAATAATACCCCAAAATACTGTGCGCGAGGAGGCTATGATGCTTCACAGAATTCAGAATGTTTATCCCAACAAAAAATCCAGGCTCCTTGATCAGGTACGCTACGCCATTCGAGCCAGGCATTATTCATCAAAAGGATTTGAAGGAAGGTTTTGGTAACGTATACCTGCCCTATGCTTTGGAGAGGAAATATCGTAATGCCAATAGAGAGTGGGGTTGCCAATATGTTTTTCCCGCCTCGAATCGTTCTGTTGACCCACGTACTGGAATAGAGAGGAGGCATCATCTTGACAAAACAGTTTTACAGCGATCAGTAAAAGAGGCAATCAGAAAGGCAGGTATTTACAAAGCAGGGAGTTGACATTCATTACGGCATTCGTTCGCAACTCATTTACTTGAAGATGGCTATGATATTCGCACCGTTCAGGAATTATTGGGCCACAAGGATGTAAGCACAACAATGATCTATACTCATGTGTTAAATAAGGGCGGGCAGGGTGTTCGAAGTCCTGCTGATGCGTTGTGATTGAAGAATTGGAGATGGTGTGGTATACAAGGCGAAAGGCTGAAAGCCAAAACCGTGGATTGTGCCCGTTTGAGGTTTAGGTGGCGTTTTCCGCCCTCTAAACAATTATGATTGTTGTGAATGTGCTTTGCTTAACTCTTTATGATTATTAAGAATATGATTTATTTAGCACTTCTGGGAAGGAATGGATTAGGTGACTCATTTATCCATCTTTGGCTGTTCTATGCGTTGTTACGGTAAATTCCTGCAAAAGGAGGTGGTATCTTAGCGGTTGAGGCATATATGACTTGTCTCATTTTAGGTGGTAGGATGAGACACATATCCATCAGGTGCTGCCATAGGACGACTGGATGCAACGTTTTGTAATTCTTAATCTTATGTGTCACAAAGAACTATTTTGGTGGCGGGATCAGATTGCTGTTTCAGCAATATTTCCCTTTTCTTTTAGGATACCTAATTCTAGTTAGGCAGGTGCCTGCTTCCGACACAGGTGGGTTTGGGGATTTGTGCAAAGTAGGGCTTGTTATTTTTACAAAAGCTGCATACTTTTCGAGATAAGGATCTACCTCGACTCGCGTAGTTTACAGCTCCCCTTGTATAGGAAACTCCAAAGTCTGAGCGATGAAAAAGTGGACGGTTCAAGACCGATACGGCAACACGATTTATTTGACTGAAGAGCGTTGGCATCATATTTTGGAATCGTGTCCTGAATTGGAATCGCATTTTGACGAGTTTCTGGAGACTATACGGACAGGACGGCGCAAGCAAGATGCGTTGATACCCAACGAATATCGTTATTTCAAGCAGTTTGATGTCTTACTGCCACAGAACAATCACCTCATTGTCGTTGCCATCTTCAAAACGCAACTAGACGCGGTGGGCAATTACCTTCCTAACAATTTTGTGGTCACGGGCTGGGCAAAGTATATTGTGCCGAAAAGGTGAAAGTATGAGTGATTTGAAATTACATCGAACGGAAGTAAAGGCTGCGAATGGTGAGACAATACGCTTGGTATATGATCAAAACGAGGATGTGCTGGACATTTTTTTTGGTGAGAATGAACCAGCAACAGGTGTTGAACTTACAGATCACATTCTGCTGCGACTCAATCAGACAACTGGGCGTGCTGTCAGCTTGACACTTCTCCATTTTTCGGTTCTCTCAGAACGTACTGAGTATGGGCCACGTAGTTATCCGCTTGATAAGCTTGAGGAATTGCCGGAGAATTTGCGAGAATTAGTGGTTCGTGCAGTGACGACAGAGCCTGTTACTCAATTTCTGAAAGTATCGTTTTTTCAGGAATCTCCGACGAAGCGTGTCCCTTTCACTTATGTAGAGACATACCACTTTGCATCTGCTGCTTGACGGTAAACTGGCACGTTTCTACGAACAGAATCATCCGGAGAACAAGCTATTGCCTAACCAGACGCTCAAGCTGACCGGGGGAAGCCGGGACGATTTCTAAGATGCAGGTTTTAAAGGCTTTTTCTATTAAGCAACCTCCATGGCTATTAATCCCCCGGCAGCTTAGCTCAAACGTTGAGTCTGTAGAATAAGTAATTTTATGGCATTTTTATGAAATTCAGCCTCAATGATATTAGTACGTTAAGCGGACTAGTAATTGGGTTTTACTAGCGTTTTTGGACTTTTTCTACACACTCGTTAGGCATTTAGGAAAATCGTTTCTCGACACAAGCTAGATCTGACGCGAGATAGAAATACGAAATGAGTAAGCAAGAAAAGTTGTTAGAAAAAATTCTACGTGGGACATCTGACCGGAATATTCCCTTTTCGGGCCTCTGCCAGTTGCTGAAGAATTTCGGTTTTGATGAGCGAATTCGAGGTGACCATCATATTTTTACAATGGATGGCATCGAAGAAATACTGAACTTGCAGCCCAAAGGCTCTAAGGCCAAGCCTTATCAGGTCAAGCAAGTTCGTGACCTCATTCTCCAATACAAGTTAAAGTTGGGAGATGAATATTATGAGCAAGTATGAAATTATTATCTATTGGAGCGAGGAAGACGAGGCATTCATCGCCGAGGTACCGGAATTGCCCGGATGTATGGCAGATGGGAAGACATACCAAGAAGTTATTTCAAACGTTGAGGTTATTATCCAAGAGTGGATTGAGACCGCAAACGAACTAGATCGCCCAATTCCACAACCCAAAGGACGATTGATGTATGCCTAACCCGGCGCTGCTCGTGCCAAGGTAAATCCGAGGCATTGGAATTGGGAGAAATCCCATGAAATCTGCTATTGTTACCCAGTGGGTGATCGTGTGATGCGGTATGGTCACATATCTTCTTTGCAGAGCTTGCTCTGCAGGCAACAGGGACGTTCATAACTAAATAAGTAACTTGATATAGTGGAGGCTTGGTGATATATGCCTGTTCATGCCAAGACTAGCGCGACTGGATGGCCGCACGCCTCGCCTGCCATCGCCTCGCTTGTCATCGCCACGAAATCGCACGCAGCCATGGCAACCTGCCCGCCATTGCCACGAATGCCGGCATTGAACCCGCCACATGTACCTGGCGATGGCAGGCAGGTGGCGGGCAGGCACCTGGGGTATTACGTCACGTTATTATCCGCGGGATAGAGCGTCGCAAGATATTTTTGAACTATCTATTCAAGAAGCCGTCAAAAGATTCGAACTGAAGCCAGGAGCTTGTTTTGCTGCTTGACTGAGTTACTTATTTACTTATTTATGAACGTTATATATTAAAATACCAAAGGGTTACACCCCCAAGGGTAGCAAAATAAAAATTTATTATCGCTCTTGTAAAAAAAGAAATAACCTCCTATAGCATAGTGTTAGGCAAGCAACAACCACTACACTAAAAGGAGGTTATTATGAACGAAGTAGAGCGTATCAGGCTGGAGGTGTTTCGTCAACTCAAGAAAGAGATTCGAGGATCCAAGGAGCATCTGATTGTGGGTATCGATGTAGCCAAGGAGAAGCACAACGCTTTCTTTGGCACTGCCACAGGGAAAACGCTTTTGAAGCGGCTGGTCTTTAAGAACAACATAGAGGGTTTTCAGAGGTTGCTTACCTATGTTGAAGCGGTGAAGATAAAACATGGTCTTGAGACAGAGGTGTTTGGTCTTGAGCCAACGGCCAACTATCATAAGCCATTGGGG
>JAUWXF010000057.1 GCA_030616475.1 Desulfobacterales bacterium | reverse complement strand
ATATCAAAATCCAAATGTCAAAAATTCAAAACAAATGCGGATAACTACCTTTCTTTTATAGTATTTTGGAAATTTGAATTTCGGTCATTCGAATTTGTTTCGAATTTCGACCTGCCCGCCATTGCCATAGACCTGCCCGCCATTGCCGTGTATGCGGGCATTGCAACTTCCCGGCGACCGTGCGGTGGCAGGCGGGTGCCGGCACATAAGCTGAATGCTGTCTCAGGCGTTGGCAGGCGGGTATTCGAGTTTCGATTTTCCCCGTCTTTGATAAGTGGATTAAATATAACCATGTTGGCGGTATTTCATTTTGCCAGTTTAGGATACAGAATTTATGAGACGGGGCACTAGATTCGTATCCGCTGCATCCATCACACGGGAAACTTTGGGGACCGTAAAATTATGGCTTTCCTGAACGAACGTTCCGTGCTATGTAGGTCGACTAAAATCCATCATGGTCTGTATCAGTATCAGTAAAACTGGGGAAAAATGAAGGGTTTCCGCCAAGCCGTTCCAAGAAACACGCCATCCCGTGAACGGTTACCAATGAATAATAATAAGGAAAAAGTAGAAAAGGGATCAGTTATGGAAAATTATCATATTGGTATTGACGCTGGTTCTGTAAGCGTAAACGCTGTTGTGATCAATAACAATGGAGAATTAGTTTACGAATCCCCTTACAAGAGACATTTTGGCAGGGTGGAGGCATCTGTCTTTGAGATCATCAATGAGCTGTATGGCCGTTTTGCCTTTGAAAAAATAAGGGCACTGGCCTTTACTGGAAATCATGGAAGAATAATAAGTGACAGGATAGGTGGATTTTATGAGTTTGAATCTATTGCTCAGATCCTTGGTTCCGTGTTCTTACAATCAGACGTAAGGACAATCATCAGCATGGGTGGACAGGATACTGCCTTATATATTCTCAGTCATCACGGGGGCAACTGGGAACTTGATGATTTCAACACAAATGGTCCCTGTGCCTCTGGTACAGGATCCTTTATTGAGCAACAGGCAGAAAGATTGGCATCATCTATATACGGGAAAGAGATGGATGTATCAGAGGCTCATATTAGTAAGATCCTAAAAGATTTTATTAGACTGGGCCTTAAAAGTAAAAACCCTTCAAGGGTAGCCTGTCGATGCACGGTCTTTACCAAGTCAGATATGATCCACCTCCAGAATAAGGGTGAAAAACTCGCTGATATCATTGCCGGTCTACATGTTGGAAATGCGTCCAACTACTTAAGCACCATTGTCTCTAACCGGGTGCTACCCAAACATATAATCTTTATTGGTGGTTTAGCGGCTAACGAGCTTCAGGTGAAGGCCTTCAGAGATCATTTTCCCGAACTCATCGTTCCCAAACATTTTACCTCTGTTGGTGCCTTAGGGGTTGCTCTTCAGGCCAAAGAATTAGATATAGTCACTAAGCCTGATCTGAATGAACTTGAATCCATGGCAAAAAAGGGATCGTTTTCATTTTCAGCAGCACCGAGATTGCAACTGATCAAGACAGACTTTCCAGCAGACAATCAGGTAAAAAGACAGCCCAGGACCATGGGACAGATTCCTGTATTTTTGGGGATCGATATAGGTTCGACAACTACCAAATATGCCCTTATGAATCAAGACAGACAAATTATGGACAAGGAGTATCGCCAGACAATGGGCAAACCTATTGAAGTAACCCAGAATCTTTTGACGACATTAAAAGATAGATTCGGAAACCGGATAGATATCAAAGGGGTAGCAACTACAGGTTCAGGAAGAATGGTGGTTGGTGATTTCCTTAATGCAGACCTTATTATCGACGAGATAACTGCTCATGCACGGGGCGCTGTTGAAATTGACCCTGCAATAGATACCATTTTTGAGATAGGGGGACAGGATAGTAAGTACATCTCTATTTCCAATACCTATCCACTTGACTTTGACATGAACAAGGTATGTGCAGCCGGAACAGGGAGCTTTCTGCATGAGCTGGCAAATAAGAATGGAATAAACATTGTTGAAGAATTCCAGGACATAGCCCTATCGTCAGAAAATCCTATCAAATTGACCGAAAGATGCACTGTCTTTATGGAATCTGATCTTGTATCTTATGCGCAAAAAGGTGGACAAAAAAATGATCTTATCGCCGGCCTTTGTTATGCCATTGTTTATAACTACCTGCATAGAGTACTTGGAAACAAAAAGATAGGCAACAGGATAATGTTCTTGGGCGGCCCTTCTCTAAACAGGGCGATAGTAGCCGCGTTTGAGGCGGTACTCGAAAAGGGTCTTTTAATACCCAAACACAGGGAGGTACTCGGCGGCTTTGGAGCTGCTATCAGTGTACAGGAAAAGATGGAGAAAGAAAATAGAGAGGCACCTTCTTTCAGGGGGCTCGATGCGGCAATTAATGACAAACTCGATTACAAAGAGACAATATGCCATGCAGACCGACTGTGCCATAACGAATGCAAATTGAAGGTATATAACTTTAGTGGCAGAAAGAGTATATGGGGAGGGGAGTGTGGCAGGTATGAAATAAGGGGCCATTACAGCGAGAAAAAAGAGGATTATTTTAAATTAAGAGATGCAATCCAGGAAAGACATCTCAAAGGTCTTTACTACGATCTGGGAGATTTGAAGAAGGGTGATAAGGGGGATAGCAGAGCCATCTTTGAAATTGATGGGAGGCCGACCGTTGGGATGCAGAGGGCATTATATAGCCAGCAGATGGCCCTTTTCTGGGCAAGCTTTTTTGATCAACTGGGACTTAGGCTTGTATTAACACCAAAAACTAATAATCGTATCTCAAAATTGGGTATTGAATCAATGACAACCGAGACATGTTATCCGGTTAAGGTCTCGCATGGTCATGTCATAGATCTAATAGGCAATACTCGATACCTATTTCTCCCAAATATAATTAATCTTCCTTCTAGAGATGAAGAGAAAAACAGTTATTATTGCCCCTTGGTTCAAGGAAATCAGTATATGCTAAAGGCGGCATTGGAGCTAAAGGATAGCGAGATCCTAAATCCTACTGTCCACCTCAAATATGACCCGGATCTATTGAGCGTGGAATTACATGAACAGATCGGCAAGACTTTAAGGGTAAGTCTGAATAAGATCAAAGAGGCATTAGATGTGGCAATTAGCAGGCAGCAGGACTTTGAAAATGAGATGTATAAAAAAGGTGCTGAAATCACTTCTTCCCTGGGAGATAACCAACCCCTGGTTGTTGTTACCGGTAGACCATATAACCTCTATGATGAGAAGTTGAATCTTAGACTTGGACAGAATCTGTCCAAAATAGGCATAACAGCGCTGCCCATGGACTTTTTTGATCTCAGAGATATTGATCTATCTGATTTCCCGAAGATGTATTGGGCCATGGGCGCCCGGATATTAAAGGCCGCCAAGCTAATAAAGAATACCCCGGACTTCTTTGGTCTCCATCTGACCAACTTCAGCTGTGGCCCGGATTCTTTTAACGAGCACTTTTTTAAATATATAATGGGAGACAAGCCTTATCTTATCCTGGAATTGGATGAACACACTGCCGTGGCAGGTGCTATGACAAGGCTCGAAGCATTCAAGAACGTAATACAATCTGTACAGAAAATTGAAGCTGTACAAGCTCAAACCACAAAATTCACTGCTATGGCAGTAGCTGCTCAATAAATTGTTGGTCCGCCGACGGTGGATTGATCCCCCTCACCCTGCCCTCTCCCCAGGGGGAGGGTTAGGGTGAGGGGGGGCAAGCGGTCGTAGGGGCGGGGTTTATCCCCGCCCGAAAAGCCATGCGGGCGGGCATAAAGCCCGCCCCTACTGATCGTCTATCATGCGGCGAAATCGTGCGCAACAATTAATGACGCTGTGCAAAAAATGAAAAAAGTATATCAATTAGATACCTTCAGGGCCATATCAGAGAGGGTTGGACAGTTTAACGTTCAAGGAAAGAGATTCCTGATTCCGGAGATGAACAGGATTGGGGCTCATCTTTTGGCAGGGGTCTTCCGCAGTTTTGGAATAAATGCCTCTGTTATGGAGACATATGAAGGTCTCGATCTGGGAAAAGAATTCACGTCCGGTAAGGAGTGCTTTCCTTGTGTTGTAACCCTTGGGGATATACTTCTATTCATGAAAAAGGAAAGAGAGAGACTTGGAAATAGGTTTAATCCTGAGAACTATGTGTATTTTATGCCGGAGTCTGATGGTCCCTGCAGGTTTGGTATGTATAATAAGTATCACAGGATAGTCCTTGATACCTTCCCGGATTTAGACAGGGTGAAGATTGCCTCTCTGAGCTCAGAGGATGCCTATTCACTAGACGGATTGATACCAAAAGAAAAGATGCGAGATTTTAGGAAAGCGGCTTATCTTTCCATGGTCGTAGGTGATATACTGGACAGGCTGTTGTGGAAGATTAGACCATATGAGAGAGACCAAGGAATGGCCGACAAGTTTATTGATGAGACAATGGGGCGAATTACCGAATCGTTTTCTAAACATTCATGCGAAAAATCTCCCTCTGGCATTCTTAACGATTTAGTAGAAATTGTTCGGGAAGGGAAAGGGATTATTGACCCCGATATTCCCCAAAAACCCCTCATAGGTGTGGTGGGAGAAATCTATGTTAGGTCACACCTTAAATCTAATCAAGATACCATCAGAACACTTGAAAAATTTGGTGCCGAGGCAATTAACGCCTCCATCGCTGAATGGGTAAACTATACAACCTATGATCAGGTAAGATTGGCCAAGATTGCCATAAGGTTAAACCTCAAAAAATTTAGGTTAAAAGAGATAAAGGAATCTCTCTTAAGGTATCTAAAATACAACCTCACCCTCTTCCATCAGTACAGGCAACAGACAAAGGCTTACCGAATGGCCCGGAATTATATTGATATTGAGGAAGACCACAAGATAGGCCATCTGGACAAGGTATTAAGAAAGAACAATACCTTCTCCTTTGAGGTTGGGACTGAGGCATGTCTTAGTATCTCAGCAGCCTTAGAGTGTGCCCACATGGGATACAACGGGATTGTAAACATATTCCCCTTTACCTGCATGCCGAGCAATGTTACCTCCTCCATTGCCAAGCCATTAATGGCCAAGCTAAATATCCCCTACATTGATGTCTCATATGATGGCTCGTTTCAACCCGGGAGGGAGGCGGCCTTAAGAACATTTATGTACCAGGCCTATCAACACTTTAAATCACACGGTAGAGCTTAGCGGACTCCTCCTGGCGTTATACCCACGCGGTACTCGTTATCTTTAATCTCTTTTGGCACGCCGATGATCATCATGAATCCTCCGTACCTTCCTTCCCGGCGGGCGACATGAAGTCGCCCCTACACCTCTTGCGGGCTGATCTAGGCTCCATTTAAGGATTCCTGGTGAATTTGGAAAAGTCGGGCTTTCTTTTTTCCAAGAAGGCATTGCGGCCCTCCTGGCCTTCGTCTGTCATATAGAACAGCATGGTGGCATTGCCTGCCAATTCCTGAAGCCCGGCCTGACCATCGCAATCCGCATTCATTGCCGCTTTGAGGCATCTTATGGCCATTGGGCTGTTCATCAATATTTCTTTACACCATTTTATTGTTTCCTCTTCCAATTTTTCATAGGGAACCACATGATTGATCAGGCCCATTTCCAGGGCCTGCCGGGCATTGTATTGCCGACACAAGAACCAGATCTCCCTCGCCTTTTTTTGACCGACTATTCTGGCCATATAGCCGGAACCATAACCGCCGTCAAAAGACCCTACTCTGGGCCCGGTCTGGCCGAAAACGGCATTATCTGCCGCAATGGTCAAATCACACAGCATCTGCAAAACATTCCCCCCGCCAACCGCATATCCGGCAACCATGGCAATCACAGGCTTTGGCATGGTTCTGATCTGTCTCTGGAGGTCTAAAGCATTCAGCCGGTGAACACCCGTGTCATCCTTATACCCGGAATCTCCACGTACTTTCTGGTCACCACCCGAGCAGAAAGCCTCTTTCCCCTTTCCTGTCAGGATAATCACCCCGATATTCGAATCTTCGCGGGCGTCCTCAAAGGCAAGCTGCATTTCCTTAATCGTCAAAGGCCGGAAGGCATTTCGCGCATGGGGACGGTTTATGGTAATCTTTGCGATGCCCTCTGCCTTTTCGTACTCAATCTCTTCAAACTCTCGTGCTTTGGTCCAGTCGATGACGCTCATATAGTACCTCACCAATAAATTTCGTCTTTTTTTGGCAACAAGATTTCTATCAGGTCCGGTAAGCCTTTTGTATTTGGTGAATAAATCCGAATATCAAATTTCGTACTGTTTTCAAGGCGTAAGCCGCAAATCCGAAACAAATCCGTACTGTTTTCAAGGCGTAAGCCGCAAATCCTAATATCAAATGTTCAAAACGTTATTCGCTTTTACGCGTTATGGATCTGATATTCGGATTTAGTTATCAAAGGCCAAGACGGTTTTGGGAATTTATGCCCGCAGTCTCTTTAATCCTTCTGTTTTGGATTTAGTTTTTGGGTCATTTGAATTTGTTTCGGCCTGCCCTGGCGCGACATACCTGGATGATTCTGCTGTCTATCTAAGTCAGGTCTGGGCCAGGGATTTCGGATTTCGTGCTTCGTATTTCCGGTTTATCCGGGTTAGATACTTCTCCTTCAAAAAATCCGCCAGAGTCTGCCCGAATTCTCCAGGGGCCTCCAGGTGCGTATTATGTCCCGTTTCAGGTATCAAATGCACTTGAGAATCCTTGAGGTAATCTTTCATTTTGTAGGCAATATTTCTATACTTGTGGTCCAGGTCGCCTGCAATCAACAAGACAGGCATATCCAGCGCCTCAAGTTTATCCCACAAAGAGGGTTGCCTTCCCACGCTCAGTTCACGAAGCACCTTTGCCATCCAGGCCGTATCGTTATTTTTTCTGGCAGCTTTTATCCTATTCAACTTTTCCGGATGCCCTCTCAAGGTTTTAAAGAGATCTGTCTCGTACCAGATCTCCGTGTACCGGGCAATGCCCACCTTTTCCATTTCTCTTGCTCTGCGGTGATCCAAAACCAGCCTGTCATTTTTTTCCTCATCATCTTGAAGGCCCGGGTTAACGCCTTCCAGGACCAGGGCCGTGAACCTTTCCGGATATTTTGTTGCTGTATAAAGCGATACTCTTCCGCCCATTGAATATCCAACCAGAGCTGCAGATGTCAGGTGTAATTCCCCCATCAAGTTCACAAGCCCCAGTGCAACGAAATCAAAATCAAGGGGTTCTGCCATGGTTCCGATTATCGACTTTCCATGCCCTGGAAGATCCGGCAAGATGCAATAATACTCACTTTCAAATCTTTTCGCAATTTCCAGCCAATCCGATGATACGCCCATAAATCCGTGAAGAAAAATCAGTGGAGGCCGCTGCCGATTCCCCTTAGCGATGTAATGCCAACATAACGGCTCGGAAATCCTGCAACTTGTTGAAATCATAGATCTCTTAGTAGCAACCGATTTATGCCAAGTGGCTGTTTGGCAAAATGGTTAAGTCGTCCAATGGTCAACTACTTACTGCCTGAACGAAAAGTCATGTTCAGGCAAAATCCGAATATCGAAATCCGTACTGTTTTCAAGGCGTGAGCCGCAAATTCGAAACAAATCCGAATACCAAATGACAGAATGACCCAAACTAACACATTAGAAATGCATTGTTTTTGTCATTGGAGCATTTATATTTTTGTCATTGTTTCGGACCCGCCTGCCATCGCCAGGCCCGGCATATAGCCTCAATGCCAGCATACATGGCAATGGCGGGCAGGTTTCGTGTTTAGCGCAAGGTTACGCCTGACGGCTTAAAAACAGTGCACTTCGTGTCGGATTTCGAATTTTGGCCAAAAAAAAAGGTTTTTGGTCAAGCACTACTTAACCACTCAACAAATCAACGACTCAACCAATTTCTCTGAAACCTTTTTCCAAATCATTTCATGCTCGACACGATTTTTGTCCCGCTCTGTATGAACCTCAATAATGGAGGAAATGCCCGAATCGATTGATCTCTGATAGACCTTTTTAAACGACGACAGGGATTCCGGGCTTTCATACGGTAGTCCGAACAATTCTGCTGCATTTCTGAATTTCAGGCCATGGGGCGTGGCAAAATAGGTTTCAAAGTACTCAGTCAATTCGGCCACAGGTAGAAATGAAAAAATGCCGCCCCCATCATTGTTTAACACAACGATAGTAACCGGCACCTCGATTTTTTTTATCAATGATAGAGAATTTATGTCGTGCAAAACGGCCAAATCTCCGATCAACAGTGTTGACGGGCGACTCAATCCTGCTGCAAATCCAATCGCAGAGGCAATTGTGCCGTCTATGCCATTTGCCCCACGATTACAACCAATGGCAAGGCGTTTATCAGAACAAGCTGCAAAAGCATCCGCTTCGCGCACCGGCAAGCTGTTGCTCAAGTACATACCACTCTCTTCGGCAACGCACTCGAAAATGATATGGGCCACAGCCCATTCGCAGATATCATCCGATGCCGGAACAGAATCCCTGATGACGGCACGGCTGATCTCCTCTGCCTGGCAGAAGATGCCTGTGAGTCCCAAGGTAGTCTTTTGTATTCTCTCTGACAGGTGTACGGCAAATCGTCCGGGATCTGTCTCAATCCTTTGCGTCACCCGAAACATGGGGTCCTGGCGAAAAGGATGATTATCTACAACTATATATTCTGCATGGCTCTCTTCGATATACTGATTCAAGGGCTCAGATACAGGCATGCCTCCCATGTGCAATATCAGGTCCGGAGAAAACTTTTTGCGGAATTTCTCTATTCGAAGATAAAGGTCGTAGTGGGCAATGACGTTATAGGTGCTTTCTGACGCTGAACAGGCAAAACGGATTCCGGAGTTGATGTCCGCCAATAGGGGCCACCCCAACTCAGATGCCAACCTTATAATGGCCTCTTTGTCTGTCCCCGCAGATAATTGACCCGCAATCAGCAAGCCGTTCCTGGAGTTGCCAATTATATTCCGTATCCGGTCAACGTCCTCTATGGAAGGTATTGATTGCGATTTGGCGTAGGTAGTAAAGGGGCGACCCGTTTCTTGCCACGGGTCCAGGACGGAAAGATAATTGTCCCAAGACTGTTTTTCCGGGCTGGGTACCAACGGTTCTCTAAATTGGCAATTGATCTGCACCGGACCTGCCGGTCCACTGACGGCACGATAAACTGCCTGGTCAACCGTCGTGAGCAAAAATGATGGTGAAAGAGCCGTATCGGGTGCAGGCAGGTCAAAATGCCATCGCAAGTAATCTCCGAAAATATTTACCTGATTGATCGTCTGCGGCGACCGTGTGTCCCTGAGTTCGACAGGCCGATCACTGCTCAATATCAAAAGAGGGACAGCAGATTGGCTGGCTTCGATCACTGCCGGAAAATAATTCGCCACTGCCGTGCCGGAGGTACACATCAGGGCGGCAGGTAGTCCTGTTGCTTTTGCGTAGCCCATGGCACAGAAAGCTGCTCCCCGCTCGTCCGTGTGAACAACAGTGCACGCCCGGGTGTTTTCCGCTGCCGCAATGACCAGTGGCGCGGAACGGGAGCCGGGAGAAATACAGAAAGTCGTCACCCCGCACCGAACCAGTTCTTCTATGACTAGTCTTGACCAAAGATGATTGACACCCATATTTGAAGCCTCTCCGGCCCATACAACGGGGCCTGCGGGGAGCGAGCCGCATAAGCGCTAAGTTATTTTGTAAACATTCACAGGTTGCATTTATGCCGTACGGGGTTGTTTTGAAAGATGAACGTCGAACATATTAAAAGATGAACGTCCAACATCGAACATTGAACGTCGAACGTCGAATAATGATGTCGCTCCGCTCCTCAAATTATTCCAACATCGAATGAAAAAACAAACATCCAATACCGAACATTCAACGACTATTTCTGTTTCTTTTCAGCCGTTTTGATACTCGTAACGAAAATCTTAATTAATTCTTCTGTTTCGTGTCTTTATGATTCGCACCGAATACTCGAGCAGCCTTTCTTCCAGGTCATAAGTCTGTTTTTCATCTTTTCCCATTCAACATTCGATGTTGGACGTTCGATGTTCGATGTTCATTTTTTTCAGTAAACCTTCCACAGTCCATCCGGTGCAAAAATAACTTAGCGCTTATGCCCCTTGACCCCGCCCTTCCGGGCGGGGCTTGCGGGGAGCACGCCGGTCACTCCTGCCCTCCGGAAAGAACCTTAAAGGCCGTGGACATCTTGTCTTCAAGTTCATTCCACTCCGATTCCGGTGTGGATCCTTTGACGATGCCGGCCCCTGTGAAAAGAGAAACAACCCTGTCGATTACCAGGGAGGACCGAATACCCACCGCCATTTCGGTTAATTCATGGGAGATGATTCCAACAGGACCGCCATACCATCCCCTGCTGAAAGGCTCCAATCTTTCAATAAGACTTATTGCAGCAGAGACAGGGCAACCCCCTACGGCCGCCGTCGGGTGCAAGCTGGACACCATTTCTCCAATGGAAATCCCGTTTCTTAAAACACCGGAGACTTTAGAGACCAAGTGCTGGACATTGGCCAGTTTCACAATCTCCGGCGGTCCGGGCAACCCTATTTTTCTTGTCAATCGGTGAAATTTTGCAATCAAATCATCTGTCACAAATTTCTGTTCCGATAATTCTTTTTGGTCTTGCAATAGCCACGCACCCCGATGTTTATCCTCATCCGGATCAGCCCCCCGAACAACAGTACCGGACACTGCCTCGCTGATCAGCCGATTATTCTCAATTTTCAAAAGACGCTCCGGTGTGGCCCCCAAGAATGCCGTGCCCTGCCTGGGTTGAAACAGAAAAAAATAACAACGGTCATTTGCGCTTTTGAGCGCATGCACATAATCAACAGCTTCAACAGCTTCCTTAAATCTAACGTCAGTTCGTCTGGCAAGAACCACTTTGTCTATTTTGCCCTTATTTATTTTGTGAAGAGATGTGTTGATACTATTCTTCCACCCTGTATAATCCGGGTGATCTGCCCTTGTGATGACTTCCGGAAATTGATTCCGTATCGGAGATAGATCCTTTGCTTTCGCCTTTTCAAAAGATTCCAATATCCTGGCAAGAATGTCATTATCGTCTTCATGATCTTCAAACAGCACACCAACTGAGACAAAAAAATCCCTATTGCTTCGAACCATCATGACTTGTGGCAGGACGAACCATAAGGGCGGAAAATCCTCCCATCTTTTGTCCTGTTTTTCCTGAGGAAAAAAGCAGGTCCCCCCAAGAAATCTTATAAGGCCCTTTTGCGGATGCCTGTCAAGGATGCCTGACAATTTGTCAAAAGCAGTCGAGAACCGGGCGGGATCATCTTCGCTGACACTCATCAGGGAGCCGTATCCGCCGATTTCCACACTCCCATCCCTGTCATACCAGTAAAGGCGCGGATAAACGGAATGACTTTTTAACCACTGCAGGATATCCACCGGACGTGCTTTACAGGTCACCAGCAAAGGAAGTGTTCTGCCCTGCCGGATCATAGTTCTTATACCCGGCAAAAAGTGGTCCACCTGGTTTCTTATATCTTCATGGTCAATTTTCTGTAACATTTTAGTTCTTTGAAAACGTCATCGCATACAGGCAATCCGATTCTAAACCGGCTCAAACTCGCGCATAAGTGAGCGTAAAGAAAGAACAGGGAATAGCTTTTGTAAATAACCTCGATTATGGCGGATATCATTTAACCCTTAGAAAAAACATGCCATTTTACTGTTCTTTCTTAACGCTCACTAATACGCTCAAACAGTGACCCGCTTTAGAATCGGATCACCTGTATGCTCGTTGGGGTCGCTTTTTCAATAGGCTAAATTGATACAATTTTTCAAATTTATATTCTCCCTGCGCACTCTGCGGTGAACTATTACGATTTCTCTTTCCTCTATTCCGCATTCCGCATTCCGCATTCCAAAATCATAACGTAGGATTTACGCCATCCCAGCACTTCAGACAGAGTTCCTCTCTGGAAATACCTAAGGCCCTCACAAAGGAATCAAGGCTGTTGTATTTAACAGAGTCTGCGCCAATCTGATTGGCGATCCAGGCCTCCAGATCCCTCAGTTGTTCCATGGACGCGATATTGCCTGTCTTGAAATAGTGTCGCGCTGATAACTCTTCGTAACTGCGGGTAGAGATGCCGTAATCACACGGATACATCAGCGGAGGGCACGCGATACGAACATGGACCTCCTTGGCCCCGGCTTTTTTAAGGTCCCGAACCTTATAATGGATCTGAGTGCCGCGGACGATGGAATCATCGCACAAGACAATTCGCTTGCCTCTAACTGCATAATGCAAGACCGCGAGCTTGCGCTTTGCCATCTTTTCCCGCGCCTTCTGGCTCGAGAGTGTATAGCTCCGATCAGCGTACCGATTGTAGAGAAACACCTCCTGGTAGCTAATCCCGGACCGCTGATGATATCCAAGGGCATGGCCGATCCCGGACATGGGGACCGCAGCCACTATGTCTGCCTCCAGTCCCCCCCCATCCATATCCCGTTGTGCAAGGCTCCCGCCCAATTGGTTGCGGGCTTCCTGGACAGAGACACCATCTATTATAGAATCCAGGCTGGCCGTATAGGCCCATTCAAAGGCACAATGGGCCCTGCGGGGGGAGTCAAGCCGTGCCAGGGTCCGAAACCCCTTATCATTGATAAGCACAATTTCTCCTGGTTGCACGTCCCGAACAACGTCCATTTCAAGGTTTTGAATCGCACGGGACTCTGAGCTTACCGCATACCTGTTGGAATCCTGACCCAAAATAAGCGGTCGGAATCCATAAATATCTCTGGCGGCATATATGCCGTCTGCGGTCAAAACCACAACGCAATAAGCCCCCTTTATCTTCCTGGAAAGGGCGCAAATGCCTGCAACCACATCCGGTTCTTCCATAATGATCTTGGAAATGATCTCGATGTTATAACCCTTATAGAAGGCCTTACCGCGCCCCTTCATATCCTTGATCAGTTCATCGGCATTGATAATGTTGCCGCTGAATGCCACGGCGATCTCACCCGCCCGGGACTGCCACCTTACCGGCTGTCGCTCCCAGAGGCTCACATGCCCGATGCCCCATCTCCCCTTTAAGTATTCCAACTCTTCATACTTAAATATATTAGCGACTTTACCGTAATGGGAGACTTGATGGATGCCTCCATCAAACGTGGAAATGCCGCAGTACTCCTGCCCCCGGTGCTGAAGAAAATCGATCCCCTGAAAAATGTCGTGAACACATTCGGTTCTTGAACACAGACCGAACACACCACAGTTGTCTTGCAAGGATTTCATGGGCTCGTCCTCACCTGAGTGATCGTTATTCGATTGTTGATTGTTGATTGTTGATTGTTGATTGTCGATTTGTCTTATTCAATCATCAATCCAAACATTCACGATTTAGCGTAGGGTTGCGCATGTCGGCTTGAGAACATAGCGCCTGTCGGGTTGGAACACTCCCCGAAATCGACTTGTTCCGCAATCCAAAATCACTTACTTGATAGTATAGGAATTTCCTTTCTGAGCGGCGTAGCCGCGTTATATAAAATCGCGAAGCGATTTTATGACTTGATATCCGCATGGTGGCTCTGGAGCGACCTGACCTTGCCCTGTGCCCGGAGGTGAGCGGCAATCCCCCTGGCAGCAGCAATGGCAGCAGCGATTGTCGTAACGTAAGGCACCTTATACTTGATCGCGGCCTTGCGAATATAGGAATCGTCGTACTTGCTTAGCTTGCCGCTGGGGGTATTGATGACCAGTTGAATCTCCTTGTTCTTGATTGCATCAACAATGTTGGGCTGGCCCTCGTGCATCTTGCGGATGGGCTCGCATTCGATGCCGTGGTCAGCCAAAAAGCCGTGGGTCCCTATAGTCGCCTTGATCTTAAAGCCAAGTTCGTCAAGCCGCCTGGCCACATCCAGAGCAGACGGCTTGTCCCTTTCCGCCACAGTGATCAGCACGGTCCCCTCGGAAGGAAGGTGCTGCTGTGCGGCCTCCTGGGCCTTGAAAAAGGCCAGGCCAAAAGAGTCGGCCAGCCCTAAGACCTCGCCTGTGGATCGCATCTCGGGCCCCAGGAGCGGGTCCACTTCCGGGAACATATTAAAGGGGAAAACCGCCTCCTTTACGCCAAAGTGCGGAATCGATTTGAGCTTGATGTCAAGGTCAGCAAGCTTTTTGCCGAGCATGAGCTGGGTGGCGATGCGCGCCATGGGAATGTTGCACACCTTTGATACCAAGGGGACGGTTCGAGAGGCGCGGGGGTTGGCCTCAAGGACATAAACAACGTCATTTGCTATGGCGTACTGGATGTTCATCAGACCGACAACATTGAGTTCGACTGCAATCTTTCTGGTGTACTCGCAAATGGTCTCAATGTGACCGGGAGAGATGCTGATTGGCGGAATCACGCAGGCGGAGTCTCCTGAGTGGACCCCGGCCAGCTCAATATGTTCCATCACGGCAGGCACAAAGGCATCCGTGCCGTCAGCAACGGCGTCTGCCTCCGCCTCAATAGCATTTTCCAAGAACTTGTCGATCAGGATAGGCCGCTCGGGCGACACATCCACGGCCACGGCCATGTAGTGTTTGAGCATCTCCTCGTCGTGGATCACCTCCATGGCACGTCCGCCAAGGACATACGACGGCCGGACCATAAGCGGGTAGCCAATGCTTTCGGCAACAACGAGGGCCTCATCTAATGTGCTGGCCATGCCGGATTCAGGCTCGGGAATGCCTAACTTTCCCATCATCTGGCGGAAGCGGTCGCGGTCCTCGGCCAGGTCGATGGTATCAGGGGATGTCCCGATGATCGGAACACCTGCCTCGGCAAGCTCATTGGCAATGTTCAATGGAGTCTGCCCCCCGAACTGAACGATCACGCCTTCCGGCTTTTCCTTTTCGTAGATGCTCAACACGTCCTCTACCGTGAGAGGCTCAAAGTATAGCTTATCTGATGTATCGTAATCTGTTGAGACGGTTTCGGGATTACAGTTGACCATGATCGACTCGAACCCCTCGTCACGGAGTGCAAAGGCTGCATGAACGCAGCAGTAGTCAAACTCGATTCCCTGGCCGATACGGTTAGGCCCCCCGCCCAGGACCATTATCTTGCGCCTTTTGCTCGTAGCTACCTTATCAGGCGCATTGTAGGTGGAGAAATAGTAGGCCGCATTTTCCACTCCACTGACCGGCACGGGCTCCCACCCCTCGACCACGCCCATAGAAACGCGTCGCTCTCTGATATCCCTTTCAGGCAGGCCGAGGATCTGCGACAGGTACCGGTCTGAAAACCCGTCCTTTTTGGCCTGTACCAAGAGATCGTGTGGTATTGTTTTCCCCTTGTATTTGAGCATCTTTTCCTCAAGCGCGACGAGCTCCTTCATCTGCTCAATAAACCAGGCCTTAATAAAGGTCTTTTCATAAAGCGTCGCCACGCTCGCACCCTTGCGGAGTGCCTCATACATGATAAACTGTCGCTCGCTGGAAGGCTCAGATAGAAGCTCCATCAGCTCATCCAGCGACCTTTCATGAAAATCCCTGGCAAAGCCAAGGCCGTAGCGGCCATTCTCTAAGGAGCGGATCGCCTTCTGGAATGCCTCTTTGTAGTTCTTGCCGATACTCATGACCTCGCCAACGGCACGCATCTGCGTGCCCAGGATATCTTGGGCATCCTCAAACTTCTCAAATGCCCAGCGGGCGAACTTGACCACCACGTAGTTACCCCATGGTGTGTATTTGTCCAGGGTACCCTCCCTCCAGTAGGGGATTTCATCCAGGGTCATGCCTCCTGCCAGCATGGCGGAGATGAGGGCAATGGGAAAGCCGGTCGCCTTGGATGCAAGAGCTGAGGAACGTGACGTCCTGGGATTGATCTCGATCACCACCACACGGCCTGTGTCCGGATCATGGGCAAACTGGATGTTGGTGCCGCCGATCACCCGGATGGCCTCGACTATATCATAGGACCATTTTTGAAGACGCTTTTGCAGCTCAGGATCAATGGTGAGCATGGGTGCCGTGCAATAGGAGTCGCCGGTGTGAACGCCCATGGCATCCACATTTTCGATAAAGCAGACCGTAATCATCTGATTCTTAGCATCGCGCACCACTTCAAGCTCTAACTCCTCCCATCCCAACACCGACTCCTCAACCAGTATCTGGCCCACAAGACTTGCGGATATGCCGCGACTGGCAACGATGCGCAGCTCTTCCACATTGTAAACCAGACCGCCGCCGGTTCCTCCCATGGTGTATGCAGGACGAATCACAACCGGGTAGCCGAGATCTGCGGCGATTTTTTCTGCCTCCTCCACGCTGAATGCCGGTTCACTCGCCGGCATCTCGATGCCGAGCTGATTCATGGTCTCCTTGAAGGCGATCCGGTCCTCGCCACGCTTGATGGCATCGACCTCGACACCGATTATCTTCACGCCGTATTTCTCAAGGACACCGGCATGTGCCAACTCTGAGGAGAGGTTCAGTCCGGACTGGCCGCCCAGATTCGGCAGGAGCGCATCCGGCCGCTCCTTTTCGATGATCTCCGTCACGCTCTGCAAATTCAGCGGTTCAATATAGGTCGCATCAGCCATACCGGGATCGGTCATGATGGTTGCCGGATTGGAATTGACCAGAACGATCTCATAACCGAGGTTCCGAAGGGCCTTACAGGCCTGGGTACCGGAATAATCAAACTCGCAGGCCTGGCCTATTACAATGGGTCCTGAGCCGATAATCATCACTTTCTTTATGTCATTACGTCTTGGCATATAGATGTACCTTTCAACGCCAGCCGTTGGCTGTTACCCCAAATTTCTTGGCGTGCCCTTCGTAACAGATTGGGTTTGGCACGTCAACAACAACGGGCGAATGACGCAGAGAATGAATTCATACTTCCAAATATTCTAAAGTCTTTCCAAAAATGGTCGATATTACAGACTAATAGACCGTTTCCAAAATAACCTTACAATACGCTTTCGGTTTCACCCCCACCCAAACCCTCCCCTTCAAGCCCGCCCTGGCGCGACAGCCGCGAAACAAGCTGTTGCCCTTGAAATCCAGGTCTGGGCCAGGGGGGGAGGGAAGGGTGGGGGTGTGAGGTGCAAATGAGCCAAAAATTCCAAAGCCTGTCGGTTCTGGAAATCGCGGAAATTTGCGGTGTGGCCAGGAGCACTGTTTCCTATTGGATTGCCAAAAAGTCCCTCCCGGCCCATCGTTCCGGGAAGAAACACATGGTTCTTGTTGATGATTTGATCCTTTTTCTGAAATCCGAGTGGCAGGCCATACCTCAAGGGCTATTGGAGCACGTGGGGGGCATATACGCCCAGCCCTTTAGACCTCTTAAGCGATGTTGGGAATATTGGGCAAACGATCCTCACGGAACAAAATGCCAACATTGTGGCGTAT
>JAUWXF010000296.1 GCA_030616475.1 Desulfobacterales bacterium | reverse complement strand
TGTCCGGTTCGAGCCCCTGGCCAACGTGCACGTCGTAGTCGAAGCCCTGGAAGTAGTGGCCATGCGTCCGCACCCAGGAGTCCCAGATCGGGATGTCGCTGCCCACCAGGTGAGGGTATTTAGGAAGAGGAGTGTTAGGCCAGCGTGGAGTGATCGTCATGGAGACCTCCGCCTGCCGCCGCCGCCGGGCCGCCTAACAGCGGCCATTATATGAAGAACCCTGTTTACGTCTGTCACGACCTCGCCGGCTTTCCGGTCGCCCGCCCTTCCTCTCCATCCGCCGCCTTTTACGGCGGCGGTCGGCGCGGCGCCCGCAAACGGTCGCCAGCCCGGCCGCTTCGCGGCCTTCTTCGCCGTATGCGCGTTCTGTTTCTTTCTCTCCGCCCTTTCACTGTTTGGTTGCTCCCCTCGATTTTTCCGCGCCTTCCTCACCTGTTCCCTTCTTTCCAGCGCCCGCAGCGGGCGTGTTCCCGCTATTTCTTCCGGAAAGCCCCGGAAGAAATCGCAGGTTCTTTTTCTTTTCCATCATCCTACCCACAATACCTCGTAACCAGCAACAGAAACAGCATCACACCAAAGACCATTATCACAAAGATATCCTCCCCTTTTCGCACTTGCCAACGCCCCATCACTACCCCCTCGCTTTCTCCCACAGACCACCTATTAACACCACCATTAACCAAATCCAAATGACCAACACCGTCCATATTGCTATCTTTATCCATCTTATTATCAAAAAAGCCCATCTCACTGTTCTACCTCCTTTTTCTTGTAATACTCATCCCAAAACCGCTTCGTATCCCCCGGTTTTCTCCGCACCACTTTCTGCTTTTTCTCCGGGCAATCATGCACCCATCTCTCCATCACTTTGTCCCATTCAAACAGCACCGTCCTCATACAATATTGACACCAATATATTCTCTTATCCATTAAACCTCCTCCCCCTGGGTGGCCCCCTTTTTCATTTCCCCTTTTGCGAACACCCCTTCCTCCTGACCTACTTTTATTATCCCCAGGCAAATGTTGCACGCCCTAATTATCTTGTACCCGATCTCCTGGCCCAGTCCGCCGCAGATCTGGCATGAATACAAAAGCTCCGCCATGGCGCCGCTGGCTGCCGCCTCATCCCCTTGCCCTTCCAGGCCCTCCATACTAAAATCTCCCCTGTTTATGTTATGACGCCACCTGGCAGCCACCGCCGGCGTTACCCCGCTCTCCACCGCCTGTTTTATTACCCGGTCCAGCTCTTCCGCAAATTTTATTCCTGCGAATTCCCTGGCCACGCTGAATGTCAATAGCCCTTCCTGTACCGGGATTTTCAGTATTGATGGCCAGCTTACTGCGCTAATTCTCTGTGATACGTAAGATTTACTTACCCTGAACTTTGTCGCCAATTCCTGTTGTTTCCATCCGAACATTTCCATCAGTTTTTCGAAGTACACCCCTTCATCTATCGGGTCAATATCTTCCCTGGCTTTATTCTCGGCCATCTTTATCTTTTCGGCCCGTTCATCGCTTGCCCGTACAACTTTTACCGGGACCTTTTCCATCTTCAAAACATCTGCGGCCATGTACCTTCGCAGGCCCGCTACCAGTTCGTATTCTTCGCCCTTTTTCCTTACGGTTATCGCGTTTACTATGCCTATTTCCTTTATCGATCCCACCAGGTCCTCCATGCCCCTTTCGCTTACCATTTGCCGCATCATATTTGCCGGTAGCTTAATCTCTTCTCTTGATAATTCCATCCCAGGCTTTCCTTTCTTTTTGTATTATTATTTGTTTAGCAGGATTAACAAAGATATCAACCCGTTCCCCTATTCCTATATCTATTAGTCTCCTAATTTCCTTTGGTATCGGCACCACAACCGACCCGCCAACCCTCATTATTTTCCTGCTGTATATCTTGATCGCGTTCATGATTTTTTAGAACTTATCTTCCTCTGACATTTCGTGCTCCACCTTCATTTCCTTTCTCAACCTTTCCTCTGCCTCATACATTTTCTTTACCCAATCAACCCAGTTTTTATATTGAACCAACTCTGACCTGATCACCCTTAATTCTTTCTCGAACCTCTCCTTTCTAAACTCCAGTTGGTCTGCCGTCATTTCTATTGTCTTCATCAACGTTCCGCACACGTCACAACGCCTCTTCCGGATGACCGTTCCGTCCTCCTTCATGCTCCGCTCCACCAGGCCCTTCACTACTTTATGACTCTCGCACTTTTCCACCCAGGTCCCCTTTCTCTGTTGCGCGATCGGCAGGACTCGAACCTGCATCTCCGGAGTAACAAAACGGCGTTCTACCAACCCAGCTCGTTATCTGGGCCCCGCGGCCGTGCCTTCGCCCATCGGCGTTGAGAAGCGGATGACCTGGGCGGAAGCCACGGCCCGCGGTTGAACTACGACCACCACCAAGTTTACACTGTATATATTTTAATATCAAGTCTATTTAACCCTTCACCCGCCCTCTCCG
>JAUWXF010000336.1 GCA_030616475.1 Desulfobacterales bacterium | reverse complement strand
CAGGTCTCGCGTTTGTCGCTCCTGACACCTGACACCTGACACCTGACACCAAAAAGTAGGAACAAAAGAACTTATCTCTTGGCGCCCGCATCCTTGATAAGTGTAAACCGAGGAATGAAGGATGCCACATTGACTTAGCAGTTTTTTCAGCCAGGCGGTAATGGAGTCCATTGAGAGAACGTTGGGAGAACACAATGGCAATTTTCCAGACGAAGGGAATACGTTCATCGAGCCAGAAAAAAGAAAGCTAGCTTCTCCGAAAGGTGAAGCATCGTAGGGATGCTTTTGTTATGACTGTTGCCAACAAAATTACCGTGTTGCGGATTGCCCTTGTGCCGGTTTTCATTGTGTTCACCATTCCGGATGCCACCTGGGCCAGGTTTGTAGCTGCTTCAATCTTCGTGATGGGCTGCGCCACAGACCCTCTGGACGGATACTTTGCTCGAAGCCGCAGCGAGGTCAGTGTTCTGGGGACTTTTCTTGACCCCTTGGCCGATAAACTGCTCACCATGAGCGCTTTTATCGTTATGGTAAAATATCAGATCGTGGCCGCATGGATGGCGATCATTATCGTCGGCAGAGAGGTTACGATCACCGGGCTCAGGGCCATGGTCTCTCAGCAGGTAGGTACTGTTATCCCGGCTAACCGATGGGGGAAAATAAAGACGTTGGTCCAAATGGTAGGTGGCAGTATCCTGCTCTTTATGATCCCTTCCGGCGATTACAGCTCCGAAGTAAGCCTCAGGCTACCCCTGATTGCCAATCTCATCATGTCGGTCATATTAGCCGCCACAGTTTGGTCCGGATGGATGTATGTCAGGGAATACAAGGACTATTTTAGAAGCTCCTAACCCGGACAAGCCGGAAAATCCGACACGAAGTGAAGCTTGCGCTAACCTCGAAATCCGAAATACGAAACAAATCCGTACTGTTCTCAAGGCGTGAGCCGCAAATACGAATTTCCAAATGTTCAAAACAATTCTCCTTAGGCACTTCAGCTCACTTCAGTTTGTTTAGTCCGCCTACGGCGGATTTTGGTCATTCGATATTGTTTCGGACCCGCCTGCCATCGCCAAGCCCAGCATATAGCCTCAATGCCGGCATACATGGCAATGGCGGGCAGGTTTCGATATTCGGATTTCGGATTTTATTTTTTGCCAGAAAAAGCACGAATGTTAGAATTAACGGACTAAAGGACCTATCATCAGAAGGCAGCATAGAAGGGACTGTGATTTATCCACGATCGGAAGAAACCTCCACAGGAAAACACGCAGAAGCCTTGCGTATTACCTCCTTTAGCAGGGCATTGAGTTCAGTATTGTCGTACGAAAGCGTTTGTGCGACCTGCTGCATCCTCTCAGAAAGCCTGCGGTAACCCCAAACACAACGCTGTAAGACTTCCTTACGGCTGTGGCGCTTGTAATAAAGAGGGAGGTTAACCTCAAAGAAAGAGATGCT
>JAUWXF010000095.1 GCA_030616475.1 Desulfobacterales bacterium | reverse complement strand
CTGGGAAAAGGAACTTTTCGACCGCCTTGTACAGGCCTGTATATCGACAGAGACTCTTACTTATAAAGAACTTATATGTAAAAACAAGCTCTTATCAGAGTATTAGGAGTTAAATGCATAGGCATTTTCATTTATTGAATGTATTTTAGGTAGATTGATACCATTAAACATGTGCGCTTTCCAGCAAGGACCAATAAGTTTTTGCTGCAGGTATATCAATTTTCCGCTCGGTCAATAACATACTATATTCTGTCTATAAAATGCGTCTTGCACTCCTTTGCACCAAACCACTCTTTTGTGATTTTAAGTGCAAGTTCTTTATCATATTCCTTACAGGAAAATATATTTATATAAACTGCTTCTAATAAATCAAGCGTATGTATAACAATAGAGCTGGTAAGAATGAACTGGACAGCCGATGAACCTTTGGTGTGAGGTGAAGTCTGCTTCTCTTCTTCAGGAAGGCCAACATCATCCCAAAAATACCGCTCACACTTCTGCATATCTATAGCCGCACATAACTTCTCAAAATAACCATCCAAGCTTTCACGATTGAAAGTTGACACGTCACAACCATGGAGGTCCAATATCAACTCAAAACCGTAGGGCTCATGCAAGGTATCCTTGTCTAAGGCATTCATTTTTCCTATTTTAACCACCAAGGCATTTTTGGATTCGAGGATCATCGATTATGGGTTTAAGGTAGTCTTCCTCCACAACCCAGTCTCGAATGTCTATATTCTGGCTCAATGCACGAACAAGCAAATCTACAGCGGGTTCCTTCATAACTTTATCTACAGTGCTCCACATGGCCAACTCGCAAGCGTAAATGTATGGTATCCATGGATTCATTGGGCTCAGATCAAGTGCAACTTTATATTCTTGCAAGACCTCGTCTACTCTCCTTTTATTTTTTTCGTAAAACTCCTTTAAGGATGTTTTGTCTGCTTCCATGTCTCTTGCAATTTTGTACGAGAGACATAGGCCCAAGTACCAGTGAAAGTCAGGATCGCTCTCCTCCAAGCGTATGGCTTCCCTATATTTTTCCTCTTCCTCCTCGTAGCGATTCAATTCTCCCAATATAAAGCCCCACTCTGACAGGAGAGTTCCATCTCGGAGAGCGCTGTTTGTAATACGCTGTGCAATCTCTAAAGCTCTCCCATAACCCATCTTTTCAAGGTTATAGATGTCTTTTTCTTTGCCTTTCTCCACACAGATACGATAAGCATCCATTATGGTAAGCATCAGATATTCCTCCGCGAGCCAGAGATTTGTTGGGTTAATCTTATATGCCTCCTCAGCAATCTTTAAAACGTCTCCGTGGCCCAGTTCTGAATATACCATCGATATTTCCCATGGTTCTTCGGCTACCACATCCATCCAATCTGTAGCGAGAAAATGGTGTTTAACCTCAAGGACACTAATTTCCTGAGAAATTCCTTTTGTAGGTACGGGAAATGGTTCTGTAAATTTATAGACCCTCTCGTCCTTGTGATAATGAAGCTGACCGTGAGCGGATTCACTAACAAAAATGTGGGTAAATCTCCCTCTCCGCGATGCACTTTCTACTCTCTTTGCGAGATTGATTGCATATCCTTCAGGTTGGGCTATACCAGTCGAATCATCCCTTAAAAATACCTTGCCAACGTGTATTCCAATGGCAAGGTCAATTGGCAAAAGTTTCTCTTTTGTTATGCGATTCCTGTTGAATCCAGAAAAAAGCCACATCTTCTTCAAATCAAGCGCGATGCTAATGGCGACGTCAACATCTCGCGCTAGATCTTCATCGCTTTTAGCAACAAATATCTTCAAACAGCCTTCATCTCCACGAGTATCAATCTGGATAAGATTAGACTCATGCGGCTCATAATCATTGTCTTTGTAATATTTGCATACTCTATTAAAGCAGTCCTGAAAGCGTTTAATAAAATCAGCATAATCCGTAAGAGTTAAGTGATTTGAAATCTCTGAACACCCCACAACATCGGCAAATAATATTACAATGTCCCGGTCTTCATTACGTTTTGGGCCTCTATTCTTTAACTGCTTACTTTTGCCCATTCCCTTTTGGAATTTTCGAGCCACTACTATGCCTCCTTCGTAATATCATAACTAAAGTGAAAACAATCGTTATCCGTAGACCTTAATTGCATATTGATATGAACGCGGATTTTGGTGCCAATCTCAACATTTAGCGGCGTAGATATTGGCGCAAAACATTGTTTCCAGTGCGTCCGAGCCCACGGGCCTGATGATAGTTTCACATTGGTTGATAGACAAGCTTCAAACCATAACGCGATTCCGTTAACTGTCCCAGATCGATATACCGGGAATATATGATTACCGTGTAATAGGGCCTTTTCCCTTTTGGAAAAATCTACCCTGAAGAACGTCTTGGGCTCAGATAAAAGATTGCGATCATTCAGATCGGTCAGATAGCAAGCATCTACCGCCACTCCGCGCAGGGGCGAAAAGTCAATTCCTTCTATATTTTGCCAACAATCTACGCAGTCTGGATACACTTCATTCTCTTCGACAAGAGCTACCTTGAGTTGAACACTTTCAGGTATCATAATGCCGCCGGGAACAAGGAATCTTTCCTTGGCATCAAACAATGATTCAGCCATCCCCTCTTCAAATGCAATGTGTCCAATGAGTTCACTTACCACCACATCTACCTTTTCCGGAAGGTTACAACTGCGGGAATCCTCCTCGTGAAATACAATTCTGTCACTGAAGCCGTTCTTGTCGGCAATCTCTTTGGCCCATTCTATTGCTGACGACCTCTCGATAGCATGTACTCGCTTTGCTCCGGCTTTCAGGCATAGAAAGGCAAGGAGACCTGTGCCAGTGCCTATATCCGCTATAATATCTCCTTTTTTTACAACTTGAGAGATAGCCGCCGCGTACTTTCTAACGCGCTCCTCGTCAAAGAGCATTCCTGCATGAACACTCGGGAATTCATACAGATTTGGCACTTCCGGAAATAGTTCAGTTGGATCAAGCATCTGAAACTCCGTATGTAAGAAATTGAAGTCTTGAACAAATTACCATTAGATTCAAAATTCACTCAAGGTCAAGAGCAATCCATTTTCTGAGATTTGAGATCTCATAATAGAAATCACATCATAGATCGCACCCGCACTTGCGACCTCACGGTCATTCTTAGGACAGATTTCAAGAAGCGTCTCAATCTTCTTGAAACGCATACAACTAAGGACCCTTTAACACAATCCTTGTCAAAGGTAAACAATGGAGATCGATAACAATCCCTGGCAGTTATCTCCGCATATCCTTGATTTTTAGGACTTGTTCCGTTACAAGCCAATTGTTTTTTCGGCCAGACTTCTTGGAACCGGTCGCCCTGACTCATTGTAACAACTACTGGCATGGTAGATGAGCCACCCGTGGTTCGGCTGGGGGTGGATCAAGGATCGTCTGGCAAGTCCGACCACTCTTTATGGCCTCTGCCATGGCATCGTAGCATTATCCACATAGGTGCTCAGTAATGGCGCAAGATCGGAATCTCCTGTACCAATGGGTTGAGCACCCATTTCAATAAGGTTTTTGTTATGATCGCTGTTAAAGGTATAAATTGGCTTTTTCCAAGAAAGAATGTCACGGCACAGATTTTCTGTTTTGCCGCCAGGCTCAGCGTGGGCAACAAAGACTTGCTCAGATAGTGCAGCAACGAACAGGTTGCGAAATTGCGATGTCTTAACTGAGATACGGTGTTGGTTTTCATTAAATGGTGACATGAACAGCAGGCGACCTTCTTTAATCGCCTGTTTGTGCTCGCTTGCAATGCGCATGTTCTTAATACTTCTTGCAGGACAAACAATTACAGGTTGTGTGCCGCGCAAGAGAATTGTCAGACATTCCCATTCCATCGGAGAATGGAATCCGCCAACGACTGTAACACCTTCCTCCCTCAAACTCTGTGCGAGGTCGTATGTTTTAAGGATCAAGTTACCCGGGCATTTGCGTGAGCAGAAGAAAGCTATTGGTTTGTTTTCAAGGACGTTAAGATTACCCAGTCCAGCAATGGTTTTTGGTGCGATCTTTCCCAAATGTTCCTTAAGGGGTAATAGGTAACTAGAATCGCTGTGCCCAATGTCAAATGATTTTACCATAAAATCTGCTTGTCATTGTTCTTTTCAATCTAGATTAGCCCGATTCGATACTTGATGTCGTAGTTGATAATGTAGTCCAACTCTTCATCTGTTAACCCAAAATGTTCTGCCAAAACGCAATCGATTTTGTCGATGATTGGTTTACACGAGGCATATTCAAAGGTTTGGATTTTTAACCCGCTTTTCAGCATCATTCGAGACTTTTGGGGACGGACCAAGCGACCCTGCTAATATACCACGATAAAGATTTCAAAAACAGGTCTTTTGAACCCTTAAACGGCCATTTTCAAGGGCAAAATCATCACTCTAAGGAGTGCCCCCAACTTCTTCTCTTTACCCCAATCATGGGGCAGGGATCAGCTACCGCTCTTCTTTATGCGCTTGTCGTAAGCCGCACGGCGTTTTTTGATATCAAAGCCAATCTTTCTTTAGCCACAGACAACCGCTGACAACCACAGACATTGCTCACCGCAAAGGCGCATAGAGCGCAGAGGAGAATAATTTTTGCTGTCGCGGAAAAGTAAACGATTTTTGCGTTGAATGATCATTTTGACTGTGATGTTCGACGCCTCTTCTTCTTTCGACCGTAGGCCAAGGCTCTTCCTTTTCTCAGGCGGTCCGTTTTTCGGTTGAAACTGGTCCGCTGGGACAAAGGCTCCATAGACCGCTGCACGGCAAGCAACTAAAGGCCGCCTGCCCACCATAGATGAAGGGTAGAAATGTGCCCTTTGCGGACAGATTTCTCTCTGGAGGCTTCTTTTGAGATAGCTTTGATAGGCAGGTAGTCTTCGATAAGCCTGCGGTCTTTGTTCATTCCGTTCTTTTCTTTCTTGGAATCATGATGAGAACTTCAAAATCTCTGAGGTCAATGCCGATATCATTTCCAGTTGCCTCTTTTATGAGACGAATCATTCGCCTTATTCCGCTCCCTGCCCTGGTGACAAGTCCCGCATCTGAAAGCCGTCCATAAATATGCGGGTTTCGTACAACATGTATCCCTGCTCGCATCGCCTCTTCATCAACCGTATTCGGTGCCCTGCCTGGCGTGTGGATCTCGATGCGATCATCCAGAATGAACAGGCGGATCGGTCCATGCACTGTGTAATCTCTATGGGCAACGGCGTTGATTAAAGCTTCTCTCAAAGCTTCCTCTGGTAGTTCAGGTTTTGCTTCCGGTGAAAAGCCTTTGATTTTGTGTGGAATCGGGAGATGAAGTCTTAAAAAACGCTGGACCTGGTCAATAATATCCAAAAGTCGCCCCGTGATTTCTTTCATGTCTGAAGGCTCTATCGAAACATCTATTCCCGGGATACGCGCTGCATTTATCTGGGCAAAGGGAAGATGCTGCTGCGGTTTTCTCCCGAATAAGATTATTCCTGCAATCGTGGGGTGTTCCCCTGAAAGTAATCGCCAGTTCCGAAGAAGCCGTTCCGGATCCACAGCAAGATCAGTCTGCCCTGTCTCTTCAAGAAAGCTTTCAAATGCACTTAAGTCAAGATCTGACAAGGTCAATCGGGGTAATGGAGTCTCATCGTAATATAGACTCTCGGTAGCCTGAAAAAGGCGAAGGAGTTCCTCTCTTGATGCCTGTCGGCATCCTGATGTGGTGCGTACATAGTACTGGCCCGCATTTGTTCGGTAAGGTCGCTGATCACCTTTTGGGATATTGACGATAACCACCTTTTTGCCATCAACATCGACCTGTTCCTGAATAACTGTGAGAGGGGGTTCACAGTGCTGGAATGCAATATCATCCACTTTGCTGAACAACCAATCAGGGTCGTCAACTCCGACAATGCTTGTGTCTTTAGCAATACCAAAAATCAGTTGACCCCCGTCAGTATTGGCAAAACACACAAGGTCCTTAGCTAATTCACGATTTGAATCAAATCTTTCCTTAAAGTCAGTGTGAAGGTCTTCCCATTGGGCTATACGCTCTTTCAACTCAGAAACGTTCATAACATTCAAAATCCCCTTATAAATTTCCTATTTTGAGAAGGGCCTGAACAAACCTGAAGAATGCATCACCGTAAGAATCGTCCTCAATCGGAAGAATAAGTTCCCCCTCCCGTTCCTGGACATTAAATACTGAAAGCGCATTTGTAATGATCTTTTGCCTTGTTCCTTGCTGGAGGTCCTTTTCGTCGAGGTCATAAGTCAAATGCATGTACGTGTGACCTTCGTCTGAGAGTATCCATGTCCCGTTCTCTTTTTTCAGGACGATGGAGAGATGGTCCCCATCCTCAAACATAAAAGGGGTAAAGACACGAAACCGCTCTACGCCCTCGGTTGATATTCTAAGTTTCTCACACACTTTTTCACGAAAGTCGCGTTCAATCATTTCTGCATTCATGGCCTATACTTATTCGCTTTCAGTAAGCGAGCAATGTCCTCGTCAGAAAGAATAGCACCCATACACTAACATACCTCCTGATGCTCAGGTTTGTCTATAGCTTCAGCCGGAATCTCAAAGAATCTTGCAGCAACTATCTCCCGCTTGACATGGTCCAGCTTCTGGGCCGGATTCTGGATTCGAATCGGTACAGCATCCGGATTTTCGAGAGGATCCCAGGCCACATACAGCCAATAGTGAGCCAATGGGGACGTTCATAAATAAATAAGTAACTCAGTCAAGCAGTTGATAATTATTTTATTTGGATAGGCGTTTTCTCCTGCTTCCAGCTGCCTTTTGCTCAACACCATCGTTAAGACACTTCTGAAGGGTCAGCATGTCTTCTTCGGATAAATTGACTTGCGGCATTATGGTTATTCCTCTTTCGGCTATTTCTCTTTGGTTTCCCAATACCCACCGGTTTTGGGGCTTCCTCTGAACTCGATCTTTCCCTCTTCTCTAAGTCGTCTCAGCCAGCGTTCCAAAGTCTTGACCGGAACTCTCATAGCCCTGGAAATCTGTGGTGTGCGCCGGCCGGGATTGGTCCGGATAAATTCCAGTAGCCGGGCTACTCCCTCATGTACTCCCTCATGTACTCCCTCAATTTGGTCCCCGTTCGAGGGAGTAACAAGATCGACCCTGGGACGGCCTTTTTCGATGGCTTCGTGCTGTGGTTTTCTCCTGAACGTAATGGAGAACCAGTCGGCATCGGCTTCTATGAGAGGGGGTTCGAGACCATAAGCGCGAACGGCTTCACGAATTCGTTTGATTCCGGACCCAATATGCTCGACCAAATCCATGCGGGCCATAAGAGAAAACAACAACAAGTTGCGCGGTCGGCTGACGCGGCCCAGGTCTTTCAACTTCAAGCCTGATACCAGCCCGCCCGGGTTCACAATCTCAACCCGATCATGAAAGACATGAACTTGAATATAAGCGGTTGACCGATAATCGCGATGCGCAATCGCGTTCAGCACGCCTTCCCGGAGAGCTTCTTCGGGAAGTTCAAGGATTTCTTCTCGCGGCCCGCCCTTGATCACGTATTCCGTATTCAAATGGGACAGCAAATAGGACATAGCGTCATCATAGTTTTCGGCGATATTTCCCTGAAAGGTTGCCTGGTCGAGAATCTTGGTTTTTGTGGTTCCTTGAAACAGAGCGCAGGTTAGAGAGGCTTGGAGAAAGAATTTCGGGGCCTGTTTGCTGAACAGAAGAGCACCGGCATTCGTCATCCCCTCTTCAGTGAGGACCTGCAGGTTTTTCAAAACATCCTCCTGTTTCAGGTTCCGAGGAATGCGGGCTGCCCGGCTGAATGCTGCGTATTTTCTTGGATCGAAATCGCTGCGCATGTCGAATTTGATACACGGCTGTTCGTCAAAACGAATCAGCCCTTCCTTCCCGATCGTCTACGCCGATCAGAATGCGTCCACCTGAGGCGTTTGCAAACGCGCAGATCTCACGCCCAATGTGCGACGGAGTTCTCTTGAACTCCACTGTAAACCCTTCACCGATACGGATGAGTTTGTTCAGTTCCTTTGCTGTCATATATGTCTTTTGGTGTCGGACCAAGCCACCCCTGCTGATATACCACGATAAAGATTTCAAAAACAGGGGTTTTGAGTCCTTAAACGGCCATTTTCAAGGGTAAAATCATCAAGGAGTACCTACGGGACGTTCGTGTAGAACATGCGCAAAACCGGATGTTGCCTTTTCCCTCGCACTTTTCTTGACGAATCGAATGCCATCCATTTAATCACGAGCCTCAAATTCTTTTTCCCTGGATCATCCATAATTTAAAAAGCCAACCATGACTTTTTTAATTATTACGACATCTTTAATGTCAATATCAATTTTTGTCCCGTCCTTCTTGTAGTATCTTGCCTCCTCAAAAAGATCCCGGGTTAGACAAATATTATAGGCTTTGCTTATTTTTCCGAACAAACCAAGAGTATGGAGATCAATGATAACATCGGCGTCAAGCAGCAGCAATTTTCGCATAGTTTCCTTCGACAAATCCTGCGGCGTCCAGATAGTCGTCTATTTCAGCCCGATCAATTTCCAGATATTCGGCGAAAGCGCCTCTTGATATCTTGCCTTTCATCAAGCATCTGCATGCAAGAGATATAAATCTTGAAGGAAATTTGGACAGACTGTCTTCGCTATACAACCTTCGACGCATATTGCGATCAAGATCAAGGAATTTCGGGTTATCCAAAACCCTTTGCGCCTGGGATTTCTTAAGTTTTTTCAGGTTGACAAGTCGCCAAAGGACTGCTTCCGTTGAGACACCGAACTCCTTGGCCAGCTCAATGATATCAATGACTCTGATTTCATTGTCGGTAGCTGTTTATTTGAGTGCATTGAGGAGATGAGCTTCAGGTAAGAGCAGACTTGGAAGAACCGGGACGTCCTTAAATAAGTCAATAACTCTATAACTGTTGTATTTTATTACCACTTTTTTAGCCTTTTTGAAACTCACCACGTACCTCTACGCCAGCTTTTTCGTTCTCGATCATTTCCTCGTCGGAGAGAGAAAATTCATCGAGAGACTCCGCACGGCCTTCCATTGAATAGCGTCTCACCTCAGGCACTTTCAAACTGATACGGATGTGGCCACCGGCTCAATCGCTTCCAATTTGTAAGCGTTTTCTCCTCGCATAGCGTGCCACACATCCCAAGCTATTTGACCGTTCAGCCACAGTTCTGGTGACGTTCCAAACAGCCTTGATAAGCGCAAGGCAATATCCGTGCTAATGCCTTTCCTGCCGTTTACGATTTCACTGATGTGTTTGCGGGACACACCGATTCTTCGGGCAATTTCCGTTTGCGTCATACCATACGGCTTCATAAATTCTTCCAGCAATATTTCTCCCGGATGAATAGGCGCCCGGTTGGTCGGCATTCTCATAAGATGATCCTTTCAATGATAGTCTACGATTTCAACTCGTTTTGGTCCTTTTTCAGACCAGATGAAACAAATGCGGTAACGGTCGTTAATCCTGATGGAATGCTGCCCTCGACGGTCACCGCGCAAGACCTCCAGGTGGTTACCAGGCGGCATCCTTAAATCTTCGAGATTTACCGCGTTGTCCAGAAAATAGAATTTGCGTAACGCCATTCGCCTCAATTCAACGGGCAAAGCTTTTCTCGCCTGCCTTGAACTGATCCCATTGTAAACGTCTTCTGTTCCCCTATCGTAGAAATCAATTATCACAATATTATCAATTGTAACCTATTAAGTTACATTGTCAAGCAGAATGTGAAAGGTGGAGAACCGGGACGTCCAGGTGGAGAATCGGGAGAATCGGGACGTCCTTAAATAAGTAAATAAATCTATAACTATTGTATTTTATTGCCACTTTTTTAGCCTTTTGAATCTTCATACACTAATCCAACGATATGACACCGAGATAAAAACCTTGACTATGATTTGAGTCCTTGTTTCAAACCGGCGCCTCAAACCGTTATGGACACGTTATCCGGATAAAAGCGACGTAGGGTGGGCATTGCCCACCAAATGATTCCCATTGGTGGGCAATGCCCACCCTACGTTCTTTACTTTTTTGGTAAATCTGCTCTTGATCATTCCCCAACGTTTGGGAAAATCAGCGTCACCTTCCGGCAATGTCCATATGCAATGAAGGTGATCTGGCAGGAGAACCCACGCATCGACATGAAAGGGGAGTAAACCCCGTACCGCCTCAATAGCATCACGTAATTCAATTCGGGATTAAGGTTTGCAAAGTATTTCCTGCCGTTTGTAGGTTACAACCGTAAAGAAGTATGTTCCTCCGCGTGTTTTTGAACGTCGGTAATTGGGCATCGTGTATTTATCCGATTTGATTGGTGGGCAATGCCCACCCTACTTATGCTTGATGCGGTCGAGATCAATCATGGTTAGCCTCCAGAATTTTGCCAGCGGCCAAATCGTAATGCTCAATTTTCAGAAGCGGCTCCCATCCCATATTCAGTCCCTTGCCGCCCAGCTTCACAGAGTCACCCACTGGAATTGCCACGATGACCTGGACAGGCTCAGGGAAGATCGGACCTTGCACGATCACATTTGGTTTGAGTTCTTCAATCTTCATCCCGGAGATCCCCGATAGTTTAAGAGGATTAAATTGGTCTGTTTCTTAATGATTTAAGGCGATTTTTTATCGGGAACGAACACCAAAGTAAAGGCCAAAGCAAAGCCCCGATTGACCCGTATTGTGACATGACAACAGTGACATATCCGGTCATGCCGATTTTGGATTTTGGCCTCCGGCCCGTGCGGGCCTACGCCCTCTCCGAGGCCTAGGCTTGTGCCTCTACGAGCCGGAGGCCGGAGGGATTCGGAATCGCGGAATATGGAGTGAAACACGGGGAATTTCGAGTTGTAAAGACCAGTTTCACATGATAAAAGCGCGGGACCTGGGTCATTTTCATTACAGAACCGCAGAGCACGCTGAGATGTAGTTGTTTTCAAGGCGCTGACAGAACAAGGATCAGTTCATGAAAAAGATCTAAACTAGAAGGAGAAAAAAAATGGTTCAGCCACCGGTTATTGTTGTTCCGGGACTTACTGCTACCAACCTGGATGATTTCTATCCCATTCCTCCAGAATCGGTGTGGTCCGCAGTGTTGAACAAGAAATACGATCGATGGGCCCTTCACCCGGACAACCTCCTTTACGAGGCCAAAGAGCCTGCCAGAGTCCGGGCCGTCTCCATTTTTGAGCTGGTCTACGAAGATCTGGTGGAGGCTCTTCGCGAAGAACTACAAAGAGATGACGAGGTGACGCCGGTTTTTGCATTTGAATATGACTGGCGTCAGGATTGCACCTTGACGGCCGATGTGCTTGACAGATTCGTGGATGAGGTCATAGCCCGAACCAAACTGCTCCCTCATTACCGGGACGAAGATTTTCGCGTAGATTTAGTCGGCCATTCCATGGGTGGGCTGATTATTGCTGATTATTTGAAACGGTATGGGCATAAGGGAAAGGTGAGAAGGGTGGTTTCCATTGGCACACCCTTTCAGGGAGCTGTGGATGCTGTCCTGAAGCTTATCATCGGCAAAGGCCACTTAACCGGTGAAAACCCTCGGGACCGCGAGCGGGTGGCAGCTCGCACCATACCTGCTCTCTACCAGCTTTTACCTTCCTTTGACGGGGCTGTAAAGCGGGTGGGCGATGCACCTACAGATCTGTTTGATCCAAGAACCTGGCAGGATTCCCTCCTCAAATCTCTGAGCCGGTATATTAAACGACACAAGGCAAGAATAAAACCTCGGGTCCTTTTAAGAAAATACCTCTCTACAGCCAAGAAACACCGGGAGAGGGTGAAGACGGTTGACTTAAGCGGGAGCCTTCCCGAAAAGGCGGATGGGTGGCTGGCCATCGTGGGGGTGGGGGCACCCACGCAAGTTCAGATTGAAAACAGGAGACTTGATGATGGGTCCTTGGCGTTCAGGGTGTTAAACGATCGGGAAGAGTGGTCTGATAACCCAAAAAGTACGGCAACAGGAGACGGAACAGTCCCCTT